>CAYZDQ010000257.1:0-4459 GCA_964476955.1 uncultured Anaerolineaceae bacterium | reverse complement strand
ATCTACATCGGCGACCGTCTGGACTACTACCGGCAGCTCGCCGACCATGGACCACTGACCTCCACCGAGCTGGCCCAGCGGGCCGGCACCGTGGAGCGCTACACGCGCGAGTGGCTGGAGCTGCAGGCGGTGGCCGGTTATCTCGAGGTGACAGCCGGTGACCCCCGTCGGTTCTCCATTCCCGCTGGGCACGCGGAGGCGCTCACGGACCACCTGAGCCTCGGCTACGTGGCACCGTTCGCGCGCATGATCTCGGCTGCCGGTGCGAAGCTCGGCAACATCGTGGAGGTCCACCGCGACGGCTCCGGGGTGCCGTGGGACGCCTTCGGCCATGACATGCGTGAGTCGCAGGGCGACATGAACAAGCCCTTCTTCCTCAACCTCCTCGCCCAGGAATGGTTCGGTGGGATCGCGGATATCGACGAGCGACTGCGCGCGGGGGGCCGCGTAGCTGACATCGGCTGCGGGCATGGCTGGTCGGCGATCGCGCTGGCGGCGGGCTACCCGAGACTCGAGGTCGATGGCTTCGATCTCGACGAGCCCTCCATCGAGGCGGCCACCCGGCACGCTGCCGAACACGGGGTGTCGGACCGGGTCCGCTTCCGGGCGGTCGACGCCGGTGATGCCTCCGTCGCAGGTTCGTACGACCTGGTCACCGCCTTCGAGTGCATCCACGACATGCCCGACCCTGTCTCGGCGCTGCGCACGATGAAGCGCCTGGCCGGCGACCACGGCCAGGTCGTGGTCATGGACGAGCGCGTGTCGGAGTCCTTCTCGCCGGACGCCGGCGAGGTCGAGCACCTGATGTACGGGTTCTCGAACTTCATCTGCCTGCCCGACGGCATGTCCTCGGAGCACTCGGCCGGCACGGGCACGGTGATGCGGCCCGAGACGCTACGGCGCTACGCGCGTGAGGCCGGATTCGAGGACGTCGAGATCCTGCCCATCGAGACCGACTTCTGGCGCTTCTACCGCCTCAGCTGAGCCCGTCGGCCCAGGCGTCGACCAGCTCGGAGACCGCGTGGATCACGGTGATGTGCATCTCCTGGATCCGCGCGGTCTGATCCGAGGGCACGCTCAGCACGTGCTCGACAGCGCCGGCGAGCCGGCCACCGCCTGTGCCGGTGAGGGCCCATGTGCTCGCGCCCGCGGCTCGTGCCACGAGCATCCCGCGGATGACATTCTCGGCCTCGCCCGATGTGCTGATGCCCACCACCACGTCGCCGGCCCGGCAGTGGGCCTCGACCTGGCGGGCGAAGATGTCCTCGTAGGCGTAGTCGTTGGCGGTGGCCGTCAGCACCGATGTGTCAGTGGTCAGCGCCAGTGCCGGCAGCGGACGCCGGTCACGCTTGTAGTGCCCGGTCAGCTCGCCCGCGAAGTGCTGAGCGTCGGCAGCACTGCCGCCATTGCCGAACACCAGCAGCCGCCCATCGGCCGCCCAGGCCGCGATGAGCGCAGCCGCCAGCTCGGTCACGCCGGCGACCAGCGTTTCGCGGCTGGTACGGGCGACCTCGAGGTGTTCATCGAAGATGCCGCTGACGATGGCGGTCGCGTCGTTCATGGCCCAATCGTAGGCGGTCCCGGCCCCCCGGGGCGGACGCAGCGTGCGTGGAGCGTGGCGCAAGCGTGCAGGAATGGCTTGCAGACACGCTCCGGGGTGACTATCGTTCCGCGCAGTCCTCGCGCTGGTCGAGGTGGGAGAGAAGGAGGCAACGTGCCCGACGCGGATCCGCTCGTCACGCTGCCCGATACCGACCGCCAGTACCACATCGACCTCGCACCGGGTGAGGTCGCCGACTACATCCTCCTGCCGGGCGATCCCGATCGCACCGATCGCATCGCCGGGATGCTCGATGACGTCGAGGTCCATCGAAAGCATCGCGAGTTCAACAGCGTCACCGGCACGCACAGGGGCCTGCGCATCTCGGTAGTAGCGACCGGCATCGGTACCGACAACGTCGAGATCGTGCTGGCCGAGATCCTGGCCATCACCGACCGCAAGCCCACGTTCATCCGCATCGGCTCCTGCGGCACGCTGCGCGAAGACATCGGCCTCGGTGAGCTGATCGTCACCACTGGGGCCGTGCGGCTGGAGTCGACCACCAAGTACTACGTGGAAGAGGGCTACCCGGCGGTGGCCGATTACACCGCCGTGGCAGCGTTGCTGGAGGCCGCTCATCGGACCGGCCAGCCCGCGCACACCGGCCTGACCGCGACCGCACCCGGGTTCTACGGCCCGCAGGGACGTCCCATCCAGCAACTGCCCATCCGCTTCCCGGACCTGGCCGAGCGCATGGCGCGCCAGGGGGTGGTGAACTTCGAGATGGAAGCCTCAGCGGTGCTCACCTTGTCGGCGCTGGCCGGTTGCCGCGGCGGCGTGATCTGCACCGTTTTCGCCCAGCGCCGCGAGGGCGCATTCGTCATGGGGGACCAGAAGGTCCGCGCCGAAGCGGGTCTCATCGATACGGGCCTGGAGGCTCTGCACGTGCTCGCCGAGATGGATGAGCAGCAGCGCCGTTCAGGCGAGAAGCACTGGCGTCCCGCACACTGGGCGCCAGATTTGGCAACCTAGTACGGTCACAGGAGACAAGCACCGTGCTGCTGACCACGAGGCCCGACGAGTGATCGGGTCCGAGAGGGTACCGAGCTCAACCTCAAGCTCGGAGGGATAGGAGGAACCGGGATGGCCGAAGCCTATTGCGTCAAGGACAAGCAGAAGGTCGAGATCCAGAACCCGCAGAAGATCACGATGAAGAACGGCAAGCCTGCCACCAAGGGCACCTGCCCGAAGTGCGGTGGCAGCGTCTTCCGCATCGGCGGCTGACCAGCCCCTACTGACGCGATAGTGACCCCGGTCGACTCGACCGGGGTCACTTGCTGTCCGGGCATGACAGGCTGACCCACCCTCGAAGTGGATGGTCAAGGGAGTCCCCACCGGTTCTCCGCATGACCTCTAGACTTGCCAGCGATGCCCACCGACTCCTCGACGACGACCCTCCGAGGGCCCGTGCTCGCACTCGACCTGGGTGCCACCAACGCCCGAGCCGCGATCGTCACGCCCGACGGCGACGTGACCGCCCGCAACGCCGGTGTGTGGCCCAAGGCGACCGACCGTTCGGCGGTCGTGGACTACTGTCTGGGCCTTCTGCGCAGGGCGCGCGAGGAGCACCTCGCTGCCGGTGGACAGCCGCCGGTGGCGTTCGGCATGTCGGCTCCGGGACCGGTGGACCCCAGGGCCGGCGCCTTCATCGACCCGCCCAACATGGGCGAAGCCTTCTTCGGATACCCCATCGCACCTTCGCTCGGGAAGGCGCTGAGCCTGCCGTGGGCCATGGGCAAGGACACCAACGTGGCCATCCTCGGCGAGCGCGACTTCGGCGCAGGGGAGGGCTCTGGTGACCTCATCTACCTGACCATCTCTACCGGCGTGGGCGGCGCGGCCCTCTCCGGTGGACGCCCCGTGGTCGGACCTGACATGGTGGCCGGCGAGCTGGGCCACATGACCGTCGACATGGACGGGCCGCTCTGTGGCTGCGGCGGAGTGGGCCACGTGGAGGCATTCGCGAGCGGCACCGGCATCGCGCGCAACGCGCAGGCCGTGCTCGATGCAGGCGCGGAAGCCCCGGAGCTTCGCCGCATCGCCGCCGAGATCGCCCCCGCGCCGATCTCCGCGGTGCACGTCTCGCAGGCAGCGGACTTGGGCGATTCGGCCGCAAGCGTCATAATCGAGAAGGCTCGACGGGCCGTGGCCCTGGCGGTGGTCTCCATCGTCAACGTCTTCGGCCCGGATGCGGTCATCCTTGGAGGTGCCATCGCGCTCGCGTGGGGGGAGCGACTGATCGCACCGGCCCGGGAAGCCGTGGCCGAGTCCGCGTTCCGGATCCAGGCTGAACGAGTGAAGGTCGTGCAAGCAGCGCTCGGCGATGACGTCGGGCTTATCGGCACGGTTCCTCTCGTCGCATCGGCCCTGCCGGAGCTGGCCCGCTAGAGGTGACCATACTGGCGCGACCGCAGTGTCGGCGGACGCCACCAAATACCGTCAGGCCCGGAATCGTCACGCCCGTGACCGGTCGACCTGACAAGACGACCAGATGAACAGCTCGCTCCCCGGCGATCGAACCGGCATGGCGCAGCGCGTAGCAAGGAGTCCATCCATGACCACTCGTGTCGGCATCAACGGCTTCGGCCGCATCGGCCGCCAGTCGCTCAAGGCCCTCATCGAGCGCACCCCGGACGCGGAAGTCGTCGCGGTCAACGACCTCATGTCGGTCGAGCTGAACGCCCTGCTGTTCCAGCGTGACTCCACCTACGGCGCCTTCGACGGCACGGTCGAGCACACCGAGAACTCCCTCATCGTCAACGGCAAGGAGATCAAGGTCCTGCAGGAGCGGGACCCCGCCGCGCTGCCGTGGGGCGACCTCGGCGTCGACATCGTCATCGAGTCCACGGGCATCTTCAC
>CAYZDQ010000256.1:0-4474 GCA_964476955.1 uncultured Anaerolineaceae bacterium | reverse complement strand
CACCTGCACTACAGCCGCTTCTTCGCCAAGGCCCTCAATGACGTCGGGGTCATCAGCTCGCGCGAGCCGTTCCAGCGTCTGTTCAACCAGGGCCAGATCCTGGGTGCGGACGGCGAGCGCATGTCCAAGTCCCGCGGCAACGTGCAGGACCCCGACGAGCTGGTGCAGAAGTACGGCGCCGACACCGTGCGCCTGTTCCTGATGTTCATGGGCCCGTGGGACCAGGGCGGCCCCTGGAACCCCCAGGGCATCGAAGGTATCAACCGCTTCCTGCGCCGTGCCTGGACCGTGGCGCTCGACCCGACCGGCCAGGAACGTGGCGATCCCGAGGCAGGGTCGCTGCCGGATGGACAGGACCTGGCCGCAGCCGAGAAGGCCCTGCGCGTGGGCGCACACAAGACCCTGCAGGGTGTCACCGCCGACCATGAGGGCTTCCGCTGGAACACGATCGTGGCCAAGCTCATGGAGCTGACCAACACGCTCATGAAGTACCGCGGCACACCGGCCGCCGAGACCGCCGGCTACGCCGAGGCCGTGGATCTGCTGCTGCTGATGCTCGCGCCGGAGGCGCCGCACATCGCCGAGGAGCTGTGGTCGCGCCGCCTGGCTGCGAAGGGCGAGGAGTGGGGCTCCATCCACACCCAGTCGTGGCCGGCCTTCGACGAGGCGCTCGTGACCGCGGAGATGATCGAGCTGCCGGTGCAGATCAACGGCAAGCTGCGCGACAAGGTGCAGGTGGTCCCCGGCCTGCCTCAGGACGAGCTGGAAGCCATCGTCATGGCCCAGCCCAAGGTCCAGGCCAACCTCGAGGGCAGGACCGTGGTCAAGGTCATCCACGTGGGCGGACGCCTGGTCAACATCGTCGTCCGCTAGGGCGCCGCTGGTCGGCGCCAGCACGGGGCGGGCGCTGCCAGCCAGCGTCGTCCGCCTTTGGCCCGTCCCGCTATTCGCCTCACGCATCACTGGACCAAGTTGGGTCGCCAACTTCGCTGGTTCATGCCTCAGCGGACTCGAATGGCCGCAACTCGGTCGATCTAGTCCCGAGAGGCATGAGATGGCGAAGGCGAAACTCTCCACCAGCCCAACTCCGCTGGGTTATGCGTCTCACGAATGGTGGAGGCGCGAGGGTCGCTCAGCGAGGTGCGCCGACGACTGGCGGCACAAGCTAGGCTGAGGGAGCCCCGATCCGCACTCCCACGAGGTCTCGATGCCCGATCTGACCGCGCCGCTCAAGCTCGGCGCAGACATCTGGAACCAGTACACCGACTGGCCCGCCTTCAAGGGCACCCACGTCCGGGCCGAGGAACTGGGCTACGACTCCCTCTGGACGATGGACCACATCTACCCGCCGTTCGAACCCGAGGACGGGCCGATCTTCGAGGCCTTCACGGCCATGTCGGCTATCGCCGAGGTGACGTCCAAGGCAGATATCAGCGTGATGGTGGCCTCGAACACGTATCGCAACCCCGCGATGCTCACGAAGATCATCACCACCATCGATCACATCAGCGACGGACGCGCCATCCTCTCGGTCGGTGCCGGCTGGGCAGAGCACGAGCACCGGGGCTTCGGCTTCGAGTTCGGCGCTAGCATCGGTGAGCGGCTGCGCTGGCTGAAGGAAGCGCTGCCGGTGATGCGCGGCATGCTCGATGGCACCACGCCCAGCTCGAGCGGCCCGCACTACCAGATCAAGAACGCCCACAACGTACCCGCGCCGATCCAGGAGCGCATGCGCATCCTCATCGGCGGCTCGGGCCGCAAGGTCACGCTGCGCCTCGTGGCCGAGTACGCGGACATCTGCAACATTGGCGGCTCACCCTCCGCGGTGAAAGAGGCCGATGGCGTTCTCATCGAGCACTGCGAGGCGGTCGGACGCGACGAGAAGACCATCGAGCGCTCGATCGACGTGGGCGTGCCCACGATCCGCGACTCGCGCCATGAGGCCTTCAAGGCGAAAGACGAGCTCTTCGCCGCGCAGCAGTCAGAGTCGTGGAAGAACCAGCCCACGGGTACGCCGGAGGACGTCTTCGAGTGGCTCGCCCGCTACGTCGAGCTGGGCTACCACCACCTCGTCTTTTACTGGCCCTCGCCCTACGACCTCGAGACGATGGAACGCATGGCCACCGAGGTCCGCCCTCGCCTCGTCGCCATGGTCGACGGCTAAGCCCACCGCCACGGCGCACCGATGCCAGACGCGAACGCCCCTCTGAAGCTCGGCGCGGACTGCTTCGGGCAGCGCGTGGGCTGGTCCGATTTCCTCGGAGCCATGGAACTCGCCGACCGGATGGGCTACGACTCGCTGTGGACACCGGACCACGTCCTGCCCACGAGCGGGGATCCGGGTGACCCGATCCTGGAGCCCTACATGTCGCTTGCGGCGGTGGCAGCGAGGACCTCGAAGGCCACGCTCGGGCTCCTCGTGAGCCCGGTCTCGCTCCGGCGCCCCACGCTCATGGCCAAGATGATCACGACCCTCGATCACATCAGCGGAGGACGCGCGATCCTCGGCGTCGGAGCCGGCTGGGCTGAGGTGGAGCACACGCAATACGGGCTGGACTTCGGTGACAGCCTGGGCGAGCGCCTGCGCTGGTTGAGCGAGGCACTGCCTGTCCTGCGTGGGATGCTCGACGGGGAACGACCCTCGGCTGAGGGTGGCCACTACGCGGCACGCGAAGTCGTCAACGCACCCGCTCCGGTGCAGCCTCGATTGCCCATCCTCATCGGCGGAGTCGGTCGACGCGTAACGCCGCGCCTCGTGGCTGAACATGCCGACGCCAACAACGTCATCGGCGACCCCGCGACGGTGGCCGAGCTGGACAAGGCGCTCGTCGAATGCTGCGAGGCGATCGGGCGTGACGAGCGTGAGATCGAGCGCACGGTCGTCCTCCGCTGGCCGATCATCCGTGACAGCCGTGCTGCCGCCGAGCGCACTCGGGCCACGCTCCTCGAGAGCCACGGGATCGATCCAGGGACGATGGCCGAGATGGCCGGCACCGCGGACGATCTCGTCGAACGCTGCGCCGCCTACGTCGACCTCGGGTACCGACACGTCATCGTCGGCATGCTCGCACCGTACGATGAGGAGACCATGACGCGGTTCGCGACCGAGGTTCGTCCCCGCCTCGAGGCCATGGTCCTCGACTGACGCCGCCACGAAGGAACGACATGCCCGACATGAACGCCCCGCTGAAGCTGGGCATCAACAACTGGAACCAGTACAGCGACTGGCCTTCCTTCCTGGCGGCGCAGCAACGGGCTGACCGGCTGGGTTTCGACTCGATCTGGACGTGGGACCACGTCTACCCCATCGTCGGCTCGCACGAAGGCCCCATCTTCGAGGCCTACACGGCCATGGCTGCGGTGGCCACCACCACCGAGCGCGCCACCATCGGCCTGCTCGTCGGTGCCAACACCTTCCGCAACCCGGCGCTGGTGGCCAAGATGGTGACCACGCTCGATCACATCAGCGGCGGACGCGCGGTGCTCGGGATCGGCGGTGCCTGGTTCGAGACCGAGCACACAGCCTTCGGCCTGGAGTTCGGCGAGAGCCCCGGCGAGCGGTTGCGCTGGCTGAGCGAAGCCTTGCCTGTCATCCGACGCATGCTCGATGGAGAGCGGCCCACGACCGGCGGCCGTTACGTCACCGAAGAAGCGCTGAACCTGCCGGCGCCGATCCAGGAGCACGTGCCCATCCTCATCGGCGGCGCCGGACCCAAGGTCACACTGCGGCTGGTGGCGGAGTACGCCGACATGAACAACATCGGCCGACTGACCGCGGCGGAGTTGGCCCTGAAGGAGGAGACACTCCGCGGGCACTGCGAGGCAGTCGGTCGGGACGAGGGGACGATCGAACGCACCGCGGGCATGGGCACGCCCTTCATCCGCGACTCGCGTGAGGAAGCCTTCACGGTCATGGCCGACGTCTTCGCCGACAACGGCGCTGCCAAGACCTGGACGGATATGCCGGTGGGTCGGCCCGAGCACGTGATCGAGCACTGCAAGCCCTATCTCGACGCCGGCTACCGCCACCTCATCTTCGGCTTCCCGGCCCCGTACGATAAGGAGACGCTGGAGCGCCTCGCGACCGAGGTCCGGCCCGAGCTCGAAGCCTATCTCTCCCGCTAGCCCCAAGGAGCACACACGATGCCGAACATGAATGCGCCGATCAAGCTCGGTGCGAACCTCTGGAACCAGTACGTCGAGTGGCCCCGCTTCCTCGAGGGCATGCTCCAGGCAGAGGAGCTGGGCTACGACTCGCTCTTCACCTGGGATCACGTCTACCCCATCGTGGGCTCGTGGGATGGCCCGGCCTTCGAGACGTACACGGCGATGGCCGCGGTGGCGGCCCAGACCAAGCGCGCCACCATCGGCCACCTCGTCACGGCCAATACCTTCCGCAACCCGGCGCTGGTGGCCAAGATGATCACCACCATCGACCACATCTCCAACGGCCGCGCGGTGCTGGGTATGGGAG
>CAYZDQ010000255.1:0-4521 GCA_964476955.1 uncultured Anaerolineaceae bacterium | reverse complement strand
CGACAGACAAACCGTTAGTGCCTCTCTTGATCCTTGGTGTCCACTGCGCCTGGGAGCTCGATCGTGGTCCTCACCAGCGGACCGCCGCGCCTCGAGCCCTCGTCCGCCGGCGCAGGTACTGGCGGACACACGAGTTGCCTTGTCAAGTCTTGACAAGGCGTCCAAGGGCAATTCTAGGGTCTTGACAAGGGGTTGACAAGTGAAGATTCCTGCACTTTCGGCCCCCCAGGGGGTTGACAAAGGGGTTGACAAGCCCGGGTTCGAGTGCGGGTCGGCTGCAGCGAGCGTCGGTCGTTTGTCAGCGAGCGATGACGATGTAGGCCTTGCGCGCTGCCTTCGGGGTATAGGACCGCACGAGGATCGAGTTCGGCCCCTTGCCCTGCTTGGCACAGGTCAGGGCGTTGCTGCGGAACATGCGGTAGCCACGCTTGTAGCCGGGCGGCGTACCGCCACAGGCGCCGGCGGCCCTCGAGCCGTTGTGCAGGTAGAAGGGCAGGACGTACTCGGATCCGCCACCGACCTTCTTGCGCCGGATGATCCGCGACCACGTCTTCTCGACCGCCTTGTTCGTCTCGGCCTCGGCCGCGGAGGACTGCTTCTTGCCCGGATCGTAGACCTGGTCCCGGACGTTGTCGTAGACGTCGAAGCACTTGCCGTTGACCTTGTAGCGCGGCTTCCTCGTCGCCCAGTACCAGGCGTACTGCTTGGCCGCGACCGCGCCGGCTTCGATGTAGGCAGCGCCGCCAGGGCGGTTGCGTGCGATCCAGCCCGGGAACTCGGTGCGCATGACGGTCTTCACGTACCTCTTGAAGGGCACGATCTTGATGCGCTTGATCTTCGTGGCCGAGACATCGTTGTGACGGCCGGTGATGCCGACGCGGATGCTGGGCGGCGGGACCTTGCGGCTGTTCCAGTAGGGCCTCGAGCAGTCGTTCGCGTTCACGCTCGCGCTCATGACTGGTCCCGGCAGGCTCGCAGCCAGCAGTGAAGTAGCGACCAGCGCAGCGATGATGGAGAAGAAGCGCGTCATCGGTGGATCTCCTCTCTGGTCGCAGACGATACGCGAAACGGTCGCGAGTCTTGCGCAGGTGCGGCTAGCCCGGCCAGCCCCGTTCGGTCTCGCCCTCTCCCCTGGCGCGAACGGCGGCACGCTCGGCGATGTGCCACTGGCGGCGCTCGGCCAGGCGCTCCTTCCGGGCACGCTGGGCCTCGCGATACTGCTCGATGGTCGCGTTGAGCTCACCGCCGAGCAGAAGGATGAGCGCCACGAAGTAGAGCCACAGGAGCAGGATGATGATGCCGGCGATGCTGCCGTAGGTCTCGCCGTATGAGCTGAACTCGGTGATGTAGTAGCCGAAGCCGAGGGTCATGCCGATCCAGCAGGGCACGAAGAGCAGAACGCCCGGGATGACCGAGCGCGGCCGAACCTTGGTGGCCGGTGCCGCCCAATACAGGAAGCCCGATGCGAAGGCGAGGGCCAGGACCGAGAGCGGGTAGCGCGCGAGCCCGAAGACCTCGATGGCCACGTCGCCGAAGCCGAGCGATCTCGCGATGTCGTGCGTGACCTGCTGGCCGCCCAGCAGGAGCACGAAGAAGACGACCACGCTCGTAGCCAGCAGGATCGTCAGCGCGAAGGCGATGAACAGGCGACGCCCGAAGGAACGCACCTCGGTCAGGTCATATGCCCGGTTGAGCGCCTTGATGAGCGCCTTCATGCCGGAGGAGGCGGCGTAGGCGGTGAAGAGCAGGCCGATCGAGAACAGTGCAAGGCTGCCCTCCCCGACCACGGACTCGAGCTGGGGGCGGATAGCGGCGGCGGCCTCGGCTGGCAGCTGCGCCCCGACCGCGTCAAGCAGTGCGTCGGTAGGGTCCGCGATGGGCAAGCTCTCGGCCACGAACCGGCTCATCACCACGAGCATGATCATCACCGGGAAGAGCGCGAAGAGCCAGCGGTAGGACAGTTCCGCCGCGAGTCCGAGCAGATCGTCGTCGAAGACCTCGCGCACGAACGCGGTCCCCAGCCTGTGATGACGCCCCCAGCGGCTTCGTTCGAGCGCCACGAGCGACTTGCGCTGTTCGCGCGAGAGGCGCGTGTGCATCGTGGCGATGGGTGCGGGGACGCCGGGGCGCTGGACGGACGGCACGCTCACGAGGGTAGCGCGGTCACGCCGAGCTTGACGCTCCGCCGCGTGGATGCGGAGATGCCTCCGGGACTACCTCGGGGAATCGCCCCCTCGATCTCTCAGCGAGAGCAGTCGTCCCCGGTCCGGAGATGGCCCGCGTAGCTGTCGATGACGGACGGATCCTCGGCCCACTCGCCTGCGCCGTCGCCGCTGCCGCAGATCCCGGCAAGCGCCTCGGTGCCCCAGAGGGCCTGCCACTCGAACGCGTTGCCGACACCCTCGACCACGTCGACCCAGAGCGCGATCTCGAGGGCGCCCGGTCGATCTTCGCAAGTGAGCTGCTTGAGCACGAGGACGCGGAAGTCGTCGTCGGGGAGCATCTCCCGGTGGGCGTGCAGCTCGGTGAGCGTGCCCGTCGCGCAAAGCAGCCCGTCCTCGACCGCCGCGCCGGTGGCCGTGAACGGGCCGCCGGTCACCTTCGCATCGCCCGAGTCGTCTACGTAGATCGGGTTCACGATGGCGACGTCGAGTTCCGCGTCGTCCGCGACCACCGGCGACGCACCGATACCGACGAGTGCCACGGTGGCGAGCATGGTCGTGAGCAAGGATGTCCGCCTGGTCCTGGTCCCGTCGGTCATCGGTCTCCCTCGAACGTGCATGAGAACCGGTCGCGCGCCACCTCCTAGCCTAGTTTGCCCACCCTTGCTTGCCCACGTGACGATGCGCTTCAGGGGTGCTGGACGTGCCGTCGTGACGTCCATACCGCCGAACACTGCCGCATGGCCCTCCCTCCACCCCGTAGAAACTCCGACCCTCACGCCTATGGTTTCTCAGGAGTCGCCCAGGTGACCGGATCGCGGGCGGCCGGCCTCCGTCCGGCGGGCGTCGAGCTCATCGTCGGGCTCCGGCTGTTCCACGCAGCCACGTTCGATCTCGAGCGGGTGCCTGCTGTCCTTGGCACATCTGCTTCGACCTGGCTCGGTGAGGAGACGCCGGGTACCTCGCCTGAGCTGCGTAGCTACCTGTGCGACCTCGAGCTCCAGGCTGGTGGCCGTGGACCCACGCTGTTCCGCAAGGCAGCCGTCGTTTCGCTGGCCGAGCCCGTATGCACCCCGGAGGGATGGGTCGTGCCGATCGAGTGGCGCGCCGCATCGCTGAGTCCGCTGTTCCCGGTGTTCGCGGGCCAGCTCAAGGTGGGTGCCGAGGGCATCGAGCTTGATGGACGCTACGCTCCGCCGGGCGGTCGGCTGGGGTACGTGCTCGATGTAGCGCTGCTCGGTGCTGCGGCGCGGCAGACCGGGCGATGGTTCATGCGCCGTCTGGCCCGCGCGCTCGTCTGAGCATCACCGAGCGACCCGCCGAGCCCACGCACGTCTCGTGCGCTGCGTCGCGGCGTCAGTGCGGGATCTCGTGACCGTGCAGAACGACTTCCACCGTGAGCCCCTCCCCGGGAGGGGAGATGAACCTGAGGATCCCGTCGACCAAGCGGGCTCGTTCCTGCATGCCGATCAACCCAAGGTGGCCTTCTGCCAACAGGCGTGACGGTGTCGGCACCGGATGGATGCCCACACCGTCATCGGAGATGGCCAAGCGGATCCTCGCCCTGGCGAACTCGAGGGTGATGGTCGCCTGAGAAGCTCCGGAGTGACGCTCGATATTGCGCACCGCTTCCTGCGTGATCCGCAGCAGTGCCAACTCCACATCCTCCTCGATCCTGCGGGTCGTGCCGGACACCTGCATCGACACGGAGATGCCTGCGCGCTGCTCGAGCGACTCGGCCTCCGAACGGATAGCAGCACTGACCCCAAGGTCATCGAGCACGGACGGCCGCAGGTCCCGGCTGAAGCGTCGAAGCTCGTCGGCCACTGAGCCCGCAGCATCGCGATTCGCGGTGACCGAGGGCTGCAGTTCGTCGGGCACATCGACCGACAACGAGTCCAAGCCTCGCCAGAGCTGCATGACGGACTGCAGCGGGCCGTCATGGATCTCGCGGGCGATGCGTTGCTGCTCCTCCTCGCGATCAGCGAGCGCTTCTCGCACGATGTGCTCCAGCCCTTGCTCACGCTCGTAGCTACTCGTGACGTCCCGAAGCACCAGCTGCAAGGCGTCGCTCCCGGCCGGTACGTTCGAGACCAGGGGCACGATCTCGAACCAGCGGACCGGATCGCCCAGTCGCAGCGGCGGACCGTCGATCGGCGAGTCGTTCGGGGCACGCGACCGAGCGAGGATCACCTCTCCGATCCGGCCGGGAAGCCGCTCGCCCCTCAAGTCCTTCACTTCGCGATCGAGCAATGCTCCGGCGGCCCGGTTGGCCTCGAGCACCGTCCCGTCTTCGCGCACCAGCAGGATCG
Source organism: uncultured Anaerolineaceae bacterium (assembly GCA_964476955.1). Taxonomy (GTDB): domain Bacteria; phylum Chloroflexota; class Limnocylindria; order Limnocylindrales; family CSP1-4; genus JAFMJV01. The sequence continues at coordinate 47 of CAYZDQ010000255.1, read as the reverse complement.
GCTCATCGACGTTGTCGACGATCGAGCGATAGCGTCGCTCCGACGCG
>CAYZDQ010000254.1:0-4528 GCA_964476955.1 uncultured Anaerolineaceae bacterium | reverse complement strand
GCCATCTGCGTGAGGGCATCGTCACCCCCGATCCGCTTCGTGCCCTCCGGCGTCTGCAGCCGCTCCGCCGCGTCAGGATCCGCGATCGAGACAACGCGTGGCGCCAGGCGTGCGGCTTGCTCGCCGAGCGTGTCGGCGTCCCGACCAGCCGCGAGCGCCACGATGTCGAAGTCGCCGGCCTCACCTGCGCTCAGGACATCGACGGTCTGGCGGCCGATGGAGCCGGTCGAGCCCAGCAGGGCCACGCCCGTGCGCCCGGTCCGCTCCCCGCTCGGAGCACCCATCAGGCGCCGACGACGAGGAGGTAGGCGTAGACCGCCGGCGCCGCGAAGAGGAACGAGTCGGTGCGGTCGAGGATGCCGCCGTGGCCGGGGATGAGGTTGCTCGAATCCTTGGCTCCGGCCGTGCGCTTGAGCATCGACTCGGCTACATCACCCGACTGCCCTGCGATCGCCACCAGCAGTCCCATGAGCAGCCCACCGGGCAGCCACTGGCCGGCCGCCCACGCCAGCGCGCCGCCCACGATGATCGCAGCCACGGTGCCGCCGATGACGCCACTCCAGGTCTTGTTGGGCGAGATGTGATTGAGGAACCGACCCTTCTTGAAGGTCCGACCGGAGAGATAGGCGAAGGTGTCGAACGACCACACCGTGAGCACCAGCACCAGCAACCAGATCTGGCCGGCGTCAAGGAACGTGCCCCCAAGGATGGCGTCGTCGGGTACATCGGGAGCGACCACCAGCACACCGGCCATGAAGGCCAGCATCGCGGGGTAGACCGCTCCGTAGCTCCCGCCTACCCAGACGAGGAAGCCGTCGCGTACCTCCGGCCGACGAAAGGCGTCGATGGCCAGGACCACCAGCACGGCCGCGACGTAGACCGCAAGCCAGCCGGCGTCGACCACGTCGAGGCCCATGGCCAGGACCAGGATCGGTGGCAGGACCGCACCGGGCAGCAGGCTGACCGGGAAGCCGGCCGGGGGAAGCAGGCGGAAGACCTCGACGGCGGCCAGGAGCGAGAGGGCCGCGATCCCGAGGGTCAGCCACGGCTGGCCGAGCAGGAAGAAGGCGATGACGACGACCGCGATGACGGCAGCGGAGATGGCGCGCTCACGCATGTCCCTGGCTCCTAGCGTCCGAAACGGCGAGCGCGGCTGGCGAACTCGGCCACGGCCGCGTCGAGCTCTGCCGGCCCGAAGTCGGGCCAGTAGCAGTCACAGAAGTAGAGCTCCGCGTAGGCCGCTTGCCAGAGCAGGAAGTTGCTGATGCGCTGGTCGCCGCCGGTGCGGATGAGCAGGTCCGGGTCCGGCAGACCCGCGGTGTAGAGGTAGGACGCGAGCCCATCCTCGTCGAGCTCGGCCAGCGGATTGCCGTCGTCCACGTAGGCTTGCACCGCATCGACGATCTCGGAGCGTGAGGAGTAGTTGAAGGCGACGTTCAGCACCATGCGCTCACCACCGGCGGTGGCAGCGATGGCCTGTTCGATCGAGGCGCGGGTTCCGGGGGGCAGCTCACCCAGCCGGCCGGCCAGCCGGACCTGCACGCCCTCCTGCACGAGCTTGGGTGTCTCGTCACGGATGGCGCCCTCCAGCAGACCGATGAGGGTCTCCACCTCGTGGCTCGAGCGCTGCCAGTTCTCCCGGCTGAAGGCGTAGATGGTCAGCACCTCGATGCCGAGGGCCACCGCATGTTCGACGATGGGGCGGATGGCCTCCACGCCGGCCGCGTGTCCCTGCGCTTCCGGCACACCATGCACGCGCGCCCAGCGGCGATTGCCGTCCATGATGACGGCGACGTGCCAGGGGATCCGCTGCTCGGGACTCACGGTCTGCTGAGCATCGACGTCGTGCGAGGTCGCCGACGGGGCGGCCACTTAGACCTCGAGGACCTCTGCCTCCTTGGTGACACCGACGCGGTCGACTTCGTCGGTCCACTTGTGGGTCAGCTTCTCGACCGCTTCCTGCTCGCGGTGAGCCTCGTCCGAGCCGAGCTCGCCGGCCTTCTCGCGCTTGCGGATGCCGTCGACGGCGTCACGGCGGTGACCGCGGATCTCGACCTTCGCCTCTTCCATGCGCTTGTGCACCTGCTTGACCAGGTCCTTGCGGCGCTCCTCGGTCAGGGGCGGGATGTTCAGCCGCACGACCGTGCCATCGGAGTTCGGGGTGATGCCGATGTCATCCTTGAGGATGGCCTTCTCGATGGCCCCCAGCACGCTGCGATCCCAGGGCTGGATGACGATCGTGGTGGACTCGGGCACGCTGATGCTGGCCAGCTGGTTCAGCGGCGTCTGCGTGCCGTAGTAGTCGACGCTGATGCGCTCGACAAGGGAGGTCGAAGCTCGCCCGGTACGGATGTGGTTGAAGTCGCGGTCCATAGCCTCGACAGCATCGGCCATGCGAGCTTCGACTGACTTGTCCTGAGCATCGCTCATGCGTTAGACCCTCCATGGATGAGCGTTCCGACGGGCTCACCGAGGGCGGCCCGACTGATGTTGCCTTCCTTGTTGATGTCGAAGACGACGATCGGCATCCCATTGTCCATGCATAGGCTCGTCGCCGTCGAGTCCAGCACCGCCAGACGCTTGGCCAGGACATCGGTGTAGGTGAGGTCCTCGTAGCGTACGGCCTCGGGGTCCTTTGCGGGATCGGCACTGTAGACGCCATCGACCTTGGTCGCCTTCAGCAACACGGCCGCGCCGATCTCCACGGCGCGCAGGGCCGCGGCGGTGTCGGTCGTGAAATAGGGGTTGCCGGTACCGGCGGCAAGGATGACCACGCGACCCTTGTCGAGATGGCGCTCAGCGCGACGCCGGATGTAGGGCTCCGCGACCTCGTCCATGCCGATGGCGGTCATGACCCGCGTCTCGACCCCGGCCGACTCCATGGCATCCTGCAGCGCCAGGCCGTTCATGACCGTGGCCAGCATGCCCATGTAGTCGCCCGTAGCCCGGTCCATGCCTCTCGCGGACGCGGCCAGGCCCCTGAAGATGTTGCCGCCACCAACGACGATGGCGACCTCTACACCGCGCTCGACCGCGAGGCGCACCTGCTCCGCGATGAACACGCAAGTCTCCGGGTCCACGCCGTACTGGCGCGAACCGAGCAGGGCTTCACCGGAGAGCTTGAGCAGGATACGGCCGTAGCGGGCGCCCTCAGCGGACGCCCCGGCCTCGGCGGCTCGGATGGAGCCGTCGGTCACAGCGCTTCGCCGAGCTGGAAGCGGACGAAGCGGCGGACGCGGATGTTCTCGCCGATACGGGCGACGGCCTCGGTCACGAGCTCACCCACGGTGATCTCGGTATCGCGGAACGTCTGCTCGTAGAGCACGACCTCCTTGTACCACTTGTTGAGCTGACCCTCGACGATCTTCTCGCGGATCTCCTCGGGCTTCTTCTGGGTAGCCTCGTCGGCGAGCAGCTCGGCCTTCTTGGCCGCCAGCTCCTCAGCCGGGATGGCGTCGACGGTGACGTACTTGGGGCTCATGCCCGCCACCTGCATGGAGATGTCCTTGACCAGCTTCTGGAAGTCCTCGTTGCGAGCAACGAAATCGGTCTCGCTGTTGACCTCGATGAGCACGCCCAGCTTCCCGCCCGCGTGGATGTACGAGGCCACCAGGCCGTCGCGCGCGTCGCGGCCAGCCCTGCCGGCCGCCTTGGCCACGCCCTTCGCCTTGAGGTACTCGATGGCCGCGTCGATGTCGCCATCGGTCTCGGCCAGCGCCTTCTTGCAGTCCATGAAGCCAGCACCGGTGCGGTCCCGGAGGTCCTTGACCTGTGCGGCGGTGATCTCAGCCATGCTCGCGGCTATCCCTTTCGTCTCGTGTTTCTAGGCCTTGGCCTCGGTCGAGGCCTCGTCCTTCTTCTCTTCTTCGGTGGCGACAGCCGGCTCAGCGGCTGCCTCGGCGGGCGCGGCGGGAGCCTCGGCCGGTGCAGCAGCAGCCTCGGCGGCGGGAGCCTCGGCAGGCGCGGCAGCAGCCTCGGCAGCGGGGGTCTCGGCAGCTTCCTCGCCCGGAAGGACGGCCTCGTCCTCATCAGGCTCGGGGGCGAAGCTGTAGGTGCCGCCGGCCGCGACCGCGGCGACCATCTCGTCGCTGGCCGTCTCGGCGTCGCTGACATCAGCGCTCATGACCGGCTCCGTCTCGGAGCGGGCGGCGCGCTGGCCCATGCCCTCGATGGCGGCCTCCGCGACCAGCTTGCAGAGCAGGCGGATCGAGCGGATGGCGTCGTCGTTGGCCGGGACGATGAAGTCGATCATGTCGGGGTCGACGTTGGTGTCACCGGTGGCGATGACCGGGATCTCGAGACGGCGAGCCTCGGTCACGGCGATCTTCTCTCGAACCGGATCGACCACGAAGACGGCGCCGGGCAGGCGACGCATCTTGCGCACACCACCGAGCTTCAGCTGCAGGCGAGCCATCTCGTCGGTGAGGCGCGAGGCCTCCTTCTTGGACAGCCGGTCGAGGTCGCCGCTGGCCTGGCGTGCCTCGAGCTGATCGAGCAGGCCGACGCGCTTGCGGATGGTCACGAAGTT
>CAYZDQ010000253.1:1618-4539 GCA_964476955.1 uncultured Anaerolineaceae bacterium | reverse complement strand
CACTTCACGCTGCCGGCAGCATCGTGGTGGACGCACTACCAGACCCCGCTGGAGGCGAAGTTCCCCGCGCTGCGGGAGAAGTACACAGACGACCTAGCGGCTCTCGCGGTGGTCGAGGAAGCTGCCGACGAGCACCGCATCTGCCGCGAGTATCCGGGCACATACGGCTACGAGTTCTATATCGCCCGCGCGATCTAGCAGGCGGATTTCGGGCTCAAGGGCGCCTGACAACGGGGCCGAATCGACTATCCCGCGGCTTGACTCGGCCGCTATCCTGCGCGGTCTATGACCGATAACGACTGGCTGATGGCGCTGCTCCTCGATGTCCATCGAGGGCTGCCACGGCAGGGACCGGGCGACGATGCTTCGACGTTGCGCGCGCTGGAGCGGTGCACCGAGCTGCCGCTGCGCCCGGATGTACTCGACGTCGGCTGCGGCCCGGGCATGCAGACGGTGGCGCTGGCGCAGGCCACGGGCGGCACGGTCGCGGCGGTCGACCTCTTCGAGCAGTTCCTCGATGAGCTGCGTGATCGGGCGGTCAAGACGGGAGTACGCGAACGGATCCAGGTGATGCGCGGCGATATGACGGACATGCCCTTCGGCAAGCACTCGTTCGACCTCATCTGGTCGGAAGGCGCCGCCTACATCATGGGCATCACCAACGCCTTCCAGGGCTGGAAGGCGTTCCTGCGACCGCAGGGTTATCTGGTGGTCTCGGAGATCGCCTGGCTGACCGACGACGTGCCGCCGGAGCTGTACGACTTCTTCCACGGTGAGTACCCGGGCATCACCGATGTGCCAGGCAACCTCGATCGCATCGCGAAGTGCGGCTACGAGATCGTCGATCACTTCACGCTGCCGAACGACTCGTGGTGGACGCACTACTACGATCCGCTTGCGGCCAACCTCGAGACGATGCGCCGGAAGTACGCGCTCGATCCGGCCGCGCTGCGCTTCATCGATGAGTCCGAGGAGGAACAACGCCTCCGCCGCGACTACGCCGATGCCTACGGCTACGAGTTCTTCGTCACCCGCCTCATCGATCCGGACGCCCCGCGCCCCCAGGGGTAGCTGGCGCCTCGTCGGGTCGCCAGGAAGTCGTCAGCGGGATCGTCGGGTCGTCAGCCCCTTGGCTCGTCGGGTCGTCAGCCCCCAGGAGGCTGAACTCGACGAGTTTGCAGGGGAACTGCCGCTTCCTGACCTCCCGGTGGCTGAATCCGTCACTGCCAGCCCCACCGGGGCTGAAACGCAGCATTTCGAGCGTCGGCGCGTCGAGTTCAGCCTCGTGGAGGTTCGGCCGCGGCAAACAAGGGAAGCTCGGCCGAACCCGCACGAGCCCGGGCCGCACCACGGGAACGCGGGCCGACCACGACCAGGCAACCAGCCCGGGCCAAACCCGCGCGAGCCCACGCCGAACGCACGAGCCCGGGCCGACCACAATGGCCGACCCGGGCTTGGATGCGTGGGCGTCCGAGCTACTCGGCCGGTGCGTCCTTGCAGATCGTGTTGCCCTCATCGAAGACGGGCATCTCGGCGCTCCTGGGAGGCCTCACGTTGACCTTGTTGTCGCAGATCGTGTTGCCGCTTAGAGTGGGGTTCGAGGCCCTGGATAGCAGGGCTAGACCGGTCCCGCCTCCGCGGATCGTGTTGCCTTCGAGGACCGCATCGTCGGACAAGGCGATGCCGGTGGTGTTGCCCTCGAGCTCGTTGTCGCGAAGGACAGACTGTGAGCTCACGGACAGGATGCCGGTGGTGTTGTCGCGGATCCGATTGCCACTCACGACCGGAGCAGCCTCCGTCGCGACGTTGATGCCGGTCGTCGAGCCCAAGATCTCGTTTCCGCGAACGATCGGATCGTGACCGCTGCTGCTCCCCCAGCCGATGCTGATGCCGTCGCCGCTGGCGCCGTCGATGGCGTTGTTCTCGATGGTCATGGTGCTTGGCCCGAACAGGCCCATGGCGCGATCGAACGTGCCACTGATGGTGTTGCCGCGCACGACCGCCTCGTCACCGGGATCCTGGAGGTAGAGATGCGGTCCGTCGCTGAGCTCGTTGCCCTCGAAGGTCGCGTTCGCGTCGAGGGTGATCCTGATCTCGCCACCGCCCAGGAACTGGTTTCCGAGCGCGTGGGCCGAGCCACCCAGGACATCGAGCGAGCCGCCACCGATGCCACCGCCGAAGACACCGTAGGGGCGACCGGTGCTATCGAAGACGACGCCGCTGATGGTGGGCGCTCCTCCCATCACCTGCATGCCCTGCGTGAGCTCGCCACCGCGAAGCGTTAGGTCGGCGATCACGGCATCGGTGTCGTTGAGCGTGACCAACACGCCTTCGGCCAGTTCGATCACGACCTCGTCGACCGGACCGTCGCCGCGGAGCGTGATGTCCTTGTCGATCTCGATCCCCTCGGCATAGGTTCCGGGACGAACCAGGATCTCGTCGCCATCCTCAACCATGGCCACGGCCTCGGTGATGGTCTCGACCGTGCCGCCGCCTGACTGGTCGACGATGATCGGCCCGCCGGCGGCCAGAAGCCGAGCACCGGCGATGCCAGCGCCGACGACGAGGAGGGTCGCCAGCAGGGTCGCGACCATGATGGCCGCGGCTCGGGCGGTCGGGGATCCGGCCGCCAATCGGGAGTTGGTGCGCATGGGGGGCTCCTTGATGAGTGCGAGCCAACGAGCGCGCGGACGCGTCTCGCCGGTCTCGGTCTTGACCTTCGTTCGGAGCCGGTCGGGTGCACGCTGTGGCGCAAGCTCGTGCAGTCCATCTGCGAAGAGCGGCTCGAAGCGGACGTCGTCGTTCATGCCATGCCGTCCTTCAGGGCGCCGACCGGGGGAGTGTCGGCAGCGGGCTCGGCCATCGATTCGCGAAGCGAGGCCAGGGCCGTGATGTTTTTCTTTTTCGTATGGAAGGTTACG
>CAYZDQ010000253.1:0-1608 GCA_964476955.1 uncultured Anaerolineaceae bacterium | reverse complement strand
CTTGACGGTCCCGACGGGGATATCGAGGATGTCGCCCACCTCGTCAAGAGGCAGGTCGAGGTAGAAACGCAGGACGATGACCGCGCGATGCTCGATGGGCAGGTCGTTCAGCTGCCGCTCGATCAGGTCGCGGTCGGCCAGCGCCGCAGCGGAGTCGGGAGCGGTCGTGCGCGCGGGGTTGGAAACGACCTTCAGCTCGACCGTCTTGCGCTTTCGCTCCTTCTTCGCCGCCTTGTAGCAGGCCCACACCGTGATGCGATGGAGCCAGGCATCCCACGCGTCGGGATCGCGGAGCGCACGCACGTCCTTCCAGGCGGACATGAGCGCCTCCTGCACCGCGTCCTGGGCACGGTCCGAGTCGCGCAGGATCAACGTGGCCACGGCATAGAGGCGATCGACCGACGCGTCCACCAGGCTGGAGAAGGCGTCGTGATCCCCCTCGATCGCTCGCCGGACGAGCTCTCGTGTCATGTGGGCCACCACTTCGGCGCGACGCACTTGGCCGCGCTCATACCCTATTGCGTCTCACAGGGAGTGGAAAGGTTCCATCGAGGGGCGGCGTCGCTGGTTCTGACTCGCGGACAAGCCGCCCCGGGGCTCAACTCGACGCGCTGGCGCCGGGTCTCGCCGTCTTGAGTCCTGGCACGGCTCGCAGCGTCACGACGAGCCACCCGATGGCTGAAACGGGACAGTTGGTGGGCAGCCACGTCGAGTTGAGCCCTGGGGCGACTCACGCCACGTCAGCGATGGACCGGGCCGGCCACCACGGCCGACCCGGTCAAGGCATGCGCAGGCTCAGCGCCTGGGTGTGGTCAGGCGCAGCCTAGCAGGTGGTGTTCTCACCGATCGTGGGTGTGGCCGTGTCGTGGATCTTGATGTGGGCCATCCCGCCGCAGACGGTGTTGCCGTCGACGGTGGGACTGGCGTTGGCGCCCACGTCGATGCCGGTCGCGAGCGCGTCAACCGTGTTGCCGGTGACCGACGGAGCGCCACCGTAGACGGTGATGCCCGAGGTCACGTCGCTGATGGTGTTGCTCTCCACGGTGACGGTCGCCGGCGAGCCGCTGGCCAGGAGGATGGCGGTGCGAGTGTCTCGGAAGGTGTTGTCGCGAATGGTCGGGGCCAACTTCGGGCTCGACACGATCGAGGTGATGCCGGTACCGCCGGCGCCATCGATTGTGTTGCCCTCGATGAGTGGCGAGCTCGGATCCGAGAACACGATGCCGTTGACGGGCAGGTCGGTGAAGGTGTTGCCCCGGATGACCATGTCGTCACCGAAGGCACCGTAGATCTCGGCCGACATCGCGTTGCCCTCGATGAGTGGCTCTGACTGGCCGCTCACAGTGATGCCACCGGAGTCGACCAGGCGGTTGTCGCGGATGATCGCGGTCGAGCCCGCACTGATAGCGATCGGGTTCATGTAGCTGTCACTCGAAGTCCCCGAGTAGCCGCCCAGGTACGGCCGTCCGGCTTCGATGAACAGCAGGCCGGTGAGTACAGGAGAGCCACCGTGCACGATGATGCTGGTGTCGGGTCCTCGGAAGGTAAGCCCGACTAGTGGTGTCTTGCAGAAGTAGCTAGACGGTAGTCCTGGGTTCCGGTACGCTG
>CAYZDQ010000252.1:0-4549 GCA_964476955.1 uncultured Anaerolineaceae bacterium | reverse complement strand
AGGACGAGGGCCAGCGCCAGGTTGACGATCGAGAGGATGGCCACGCCCAGCACGAAGATCTCCCACGGCAGCGAGAGCATCACCTGCCCGTCCTCTGACTGGGCGTTCCAGCGGACCTGTTCGATCTTGTTCCTGTCGTTCATCCGGACCTCCCGTGGGACTGTGGCGGCGGTGGTGTCGTCATTGTCGTGACTCCGCACCTCGTTGGGTACTAGGGTTAGCGCATGGAAAGTGCCCAGAGCCTCGTGAGCTGGTTCGCGGACAACGTCCTGCTGTTCATCGTCGTCGTGGCCGTGCTCCTGCTCGCCTATGTCTACAGCGGGCCCATCGTGGACAAGGTCGTGCGGCGCACGCTGCGCGCCACGGAAGGCGACTTCACCGGCGCTGGTGTCGAGGACGCGGAGCTCGACAAACGCTCCACCACCATCGTCTCGCTGGTCAGCACGCTCATCCGCCTGGGCGTCATCTCCATCGGCGTGCTCATCTTCGTGGGCATCACCGGCAGTGAGTGGCTGCTGCTGCTGATCGGCCTGTTCCTCGCGGGCATCGCCATCGCGGGGCAGTCGATCGTGCTCGACTACCTCATGGGCGTCCTCATCCTCATCGAGGGTCAGTTCTTCCAGGGTGACAACATCGAGTTGGGCGACAAGCCCTGGAAAGGCACGGTCGAGAGCGTGGGCCTGCGCCGGACGGTGGTTCGTGACGTGGACGGCACGGTCTACTCCATCTCCAATGGCGACCTGCGCAGCGTGGCCAACAGGACCCGCATCTACGCGGCCGGTGAGGTTCGAGTGCGTGGTGTCCGCCAGGGCGATCTCGAAGCGGTCGCGCGGATCATGGATCGCATCGGGCAGGAGGTCGCGGATGACCCGGGCTTCTCCCCGTCCATCATCGCGGCGCCACATCTGACCTTCATCGATGAGGCCGACGAGCTCGGGAGCGTGGCGGTGATGCGCGGCAGGGTCGTGGCCGGCGATCGATGGCGGGTCTCGACCGAGATCCGAATGCGACTCGACGCTGCCCTGGCGGCTGAGGGCATCGAGCTGAACCGGCTGGCGTTGCCGCAGGGGCGCCGGAACGGCGGCTCGCCAGCTTGACCGGTACCGCGCTCGCAGCAGCCCCTGCGGTCGAGACGCGACTGCGTGGGATCCTTGGCGACCGTGTCCGCTCCGACCTCGGCTCGCGCGCGCTCTACACCTCGGACGCATCGCTCTATCGCGTGCTCCCGACCCTGGTCGTGGAGCCGGAGGACATCGAGGAGCTGGGCGCGATCGTGCGCGTCTGCGGCGAGACCGGCACGCCAGTGCACATGCGAGGCGCCGGTACCAGTATCGCCGGCAATGCGCTGGGAGCGGGTGTGGTCGTCGCCACCCGCTCCCTCGCGCGCATCGTGGAGCTGAATGCGGGCGAGGGCTATGCCGTGGTGGAGCCGGGCGTCGTGCTCGACGATCTCAACAGCGCCACTGCGCCACTCGGCCTGCGGGTCGGTCCCAACCCCTCGACACATAGCCGCTGCACGCTCGGGGGCATGATCGCCAACAACGCCTGCGGCTCGCACTCGGTCATCTGGGGCACCACCGCCCAGAACATCCTGGGGCTCGATGTCATCCGCTCCGACGGCACGCGCGTACGCCTGACCAGCCCTGAGGCACCGGACCGCCCGGCAGATCCTGAATGGCCCGAGCTCGACGGCCCTCTCGCCTACGATCTGCGAGCCTTCACCGCCAGCCACGAGGAGCGCATCCGGGCTGAGCTGCCGAGTTGGCCGCGGCGGGTGTCCGGCTATGCGCTTGACTGGCTGCTCCCGGAGCGCGGCCCCGATCACGCCAAGGCCCTCGTAGGCACGGAGGGCACCTGCGCCGTGGTGGCTCGAGCGGTGGTGCGCCTGGTCCGCCCGCCGGCGACCCGGGCCCTGCTCGTGCTCGGCTTCGAGGACGACATCGCGGGTGCCGACGCCGTGCCCTCCCTTCTCACCGCCGAGCCGTTCACCGTCGAGTCGCTGTCCGCGGAGCTGCTGGCACTCTCGCACGTCGAGGCCCAGGACGTAGGTCTGCCCGATGGCGGCGCCTGGTTGATGGTCGAGGCCCGGGCCGACGATGCGGCGGGCGCCCGAGCCCATGCGGAGCGATTGGCACACAGCATCGGCCGCACGCTCGATTCAGCCGATGTCCGCTACATCGAGGACGCAGCCACGCTGGCCGCGCTGTGGCAGATCCGCGAGGACGGAGCCGGCCACTCCGCACGCTTCGCCGACGGAACCAAGGGCTGGCCTGGCTTCGAGGATTCGGCCGTGCCGCCGGAACGCCTCGGCGCCTACCTCACCGAGCTGCGCGCGCTGCTGGCCAAGCACGACATGCAAGCCATCAGCTACGGGCACTACGGCGAGGGCTGCATCCACCTGCGCGTCGGATTCGGGTTGAGCGGCGAGGGCGGCGCGGATCGCTTCGCGGGCTTCATGTCAGAGGCGGCGGATCTGGTGGTCCGTCACGGTGGCTCGCTCAGTGGCGAGCATGGCGACGGCCGCTCGCGCGGACCCCTCCTGGAGCGCCAATTCAGCCCAGAGCTGATCTCGGCCTGCGCCGAGTTCCGGCAAGCCTGGGACCCGAGCGGAGTACTCAATCCGGCCGTGATCGTGGACCCCCCGGCGCTCACCGACGACCTGCGCGCGACGGCCCCGACCCTGCTCGAGATCGGGACGAAACAGGCCTTCAGCGCGGACGGTGGCGAGTTCCGTTCGGCGGTCGAACGCTGCATCGGAGTCGGGCGCTGCGTGTCGGCCCAGGGTGCGGCACTCATGTGCCCCAGCTTCCGGGCCACACGCGACGAGCAGCACAGCACCCGCGGGCGGGCTCGACTGCTGCAGGAGATGACCATGGGCTCGCTCGCCGACGACGGCTGGCGATCCGACGCCGTGCGCGACGCGCTGGACCTCTGCCTCGCCTGCCGGGGCTGCGTGTCGGAATGCCCTACCGGCGTGGACGTGGCCTCGTACAAGGCCGAGTTCCTCGACCACCACTACCGGCGCCGCCTCCGTCCGCTGTCGCACTACTCGCTGGGCTGGCTGCCTCTCTGGCTGAAGCTGACCGCGCGGCTGCCTCGGCTGGTCAACCTGATCACCCGTTCGTGGCTGACACGGCGCATCTTCGCCAGAGCGGCCGGCATCGCGCCCTCGCGTGGCATCCCGCCGCTCGCGCGACGGACGTTCACGCGCGACTGGCGCCCACATCCGCGCCCGGACGCACCTCACGGGCGGGTCGTCCTCTGGCCCGACACCTACAACGACCATCTCAGCCCGGAGGTCTCCCACGCTGCGGTACGCGTGTTGGAGGCGGCCGGCTTCGAGGTGGTGGTGCCGCGCCGCTGGGTCTGCGACGGACTGACCTGGCACTCCATCGGACAGCTGGGCATGGCTCGACGTGTGTTGCGTCACTCGCTGGGGGCGCCCGAGCTCGGTGGTGACGAGCCGGTCGTGGTCCTCGAGCCGTCTGTGGCCACGATGCTGCGGGCCGACCTGCCCGAGCTGCTGCCCGACGATCCGCGCGCGGCTCGACTGGCCCGTCGCGTGGCTACCTTCGCCGAGATCCTCGACGGGATCGCGTACGTGGCCCCTCCCCCGTCCGTCGAGGCACGCCCGGCGATCGCCCAGCCCCACTGTCACCAGCAGGCTGTGCTCGGGCTCGAGGCCGATCGGCGCGTGTGCGAGCGGGCCGGCATCACCATCGCTGAGGAGCTCAAGGGTTGCTGCGGACTGGCCGGCAACTTCGGGGCCGAGGCCGGCCACGAGGAGGTCAGCCAGGCGGTGGCAGAGCTGGCGCTGGTGCCGGCTCTCACGGCCGACCCGCAGGCGCCACTGCTGGCCGACGGCTTCAGCTGCCGGACCCAGATAGATTCACTCTCGGGCAGGCGGGCCAGGCACCTCGCCGAAGTCCTCGCGGAACGCCTGCCGGAAGCCGAACGCCTGCCGGAACAGGGAGATCCCGTCGCATGAGCCTCGAGCGCGCGCTCGCCCCGCTGGCCATCGCCCTCGCCGTCATCGCGCTCGCGGCGTGGCTGATGCTCATCAACGACGTCGCCCTGGGTCCATGGCTGCTGGCGCTGCTGGTTTTGGCCCATGGCTGGGTCCATCTGATGTTCGTGTTCCCCAAGCCCGAGCGTGGTTCCACCTACGCCGGCACCAGCGAATACCCCTTCGACTTCGCCCGCTCGTGGCTCATCAGCCGGGGCGGCCTCGACGCTGACCTCGTGCGCATCATCGGCCTGGCAGTCATGACCGGCACCTTCGTGCTCGCCCTGCTGGCTGCCCTTGCGACGGTCGACCTGCTCATCCCGACCGACTGGTGGGCCGGCCTGATGGTGGCCGCGGCCGTCGCCTCGAGCATCACCCTGGGCCTCTTCTTCTCGCCCGCGCTCATCCTCGGCTTCGGCACCAACGCGGCCATGATCGTGCTCGTGATCAGCGGCACTTGGAGCCCCGCGTAGACCTCTGGGCGCGCCCCGACGGGCTCGTCTCAGCCCTGTGTCCTCGTCTCAGCCCTGTGTCCTCGCCTCA
>CAYZDQ010000251.1:0-4561 GCA_964476955.1 uncultured Anaerolineaceae bacterium | reverse complement strand
ACTCACGATGATCCCCATCTTCGTTGGTGCTGCGGCCAATCACTATCACCACATCGTTGCAGGCCTTGCGCGAATCGCAGCAGCCCTGGCGCTCGGTCACGCAGGCAGGTCGGAGGCAGCAACGTGGTCATCCTCATCCCGCAGGCTCTCAGGCCGTTCGGCAGATGACATCGCCGGACCAGCGGACCACAATAGAGGCGGAGCTTGGAGGCAAACGGTCATGGGTGTGCACTCGAGCGACACTCGGCTCCAGCGGGAGCCTGTGCCCCACCAGCCTAGCCAAGGACGCATGCGTCACGTCACCCTCGTCTGGATCGATGCTCGCGAGGCCGTCATCGCCAGATGGTCCGGCGGCGCTGCCGATCTCAAGCACCTCGAATCCGAAGTCCCTGCGCGCCATCGCTCGACGGGTCATCTCCGTCATCGACCGGAGGTCCGTCATGGCGGTGGAGGCGTGTCGCAGAGCGCGCTGGAGCGACACCGCCAGGAACACCTCGCCCGATTCATCGACCAGGTCGCACGTCGACTCCCCGACGACGCTGACGTAATCATCCTGGGGCCTGGCCATGTCCGCAGTCGACTCGCCCGTCAACTCTTCTGGTCCGATAACCAGCACCGAATCAGTCGGACCGTGTCCGTCGAGCCTGCCACGCGCCTGAGCGAGCGCCAGCTCATCGCACGACTACGCAGGCTTCACGGCGCAACGCCAAGACGGCAGAAGGTCGAGGGGTAGCCATGGTCAAGCTGACCTAACGCAGCGTGGGCGGTTTCGCGGGCAATCGCGACACCGGCCCTTCCGAATGGATCTGACGGCGCTGGTTCGCCGGAGCTCTGGCTGTCAGATTGACCGTGGTGGAGTCCGCCGTACGAAGGAGGCCGACGATGGAAGCGAAGGTCCCGAAAGGCCCCATGAAGAGACTGCTGACCTGGCTGGATACCGAGAGGATCGAGCATGAGATCCACGAGCATGCTCGGTCGCTCACAGCCTCAGCCACCGCTCGAGCCGAGAAGGTCGATCCCCGAACGTTCGAGAAGGTCGTCTGGGTTCGCTCGGCTGAGGGAGGCGACGCCCTGATGGTGCTCGACGCAGAGGATCACCTCGACCTCAAGAAGGCCCGCGAGGTGTTGAAGTCGGGCCGCGTCAAGCTCGTGTCCGAGGATGAGATCGAGGAGCTGACACCGGACTGCGATCCGGGGGCGATGCCGGCCGTCGGGAGCCTCTTCGGGCTTCCCACGTATGCTGACTTCGCGGTTCGCGATGCCCCAGAGGTCAGCTTCAATGCCGGAAGCCATACGGTCGCGGTCCGTGTCGACCGAGCCGCGTGGGAGAAGGCGCTGGGAGTCGTCTACGCGGACTTGAAGGTCAGCACGTGGCGCGAACCCCCCTGGTCTCGTTCCTGACGTCAGCTGCGGAGCCTTCGGAGCTCACGAGAGCTCGGCGTTGACCTGAGGTGCGTCCCGCCAAGTAGGTGACCGAGTGCAGCTGGAGGGACCGATCTGATCCTTGCTGGTCCCGGTTCCGACGTGGTCAAGGGCGGTGAGGGTGACCGCGTCATCGGTGGCAATGACTTCGATCGAGGCCGAGGAGACTCTCGCGGCTCTGGCCCACAATGGAGACCACGATCATGTTGGACGGACCCTACGCATCTCCAATCGCCGTCGTGCCAGGATCGGCGAGCCGTCGCCTCGCGGTCGAAGTCGCCCACCAGCTAGGCCTCGAGCCGATCAGGACCCAAACGGAAGCCTTTCCCGACGGGGAGTGGGACGTGACGGTCGACGCGGGCGTGCAAGGGGCCGACACATATGTCGTCCAGTCGCTGGGGCCACCGGTCAACGACCATCTCGTCGAGTTGATGCTTCTCCTCGACGCATGCAGGCGGGATGGGGCGGCACGGCTCACAGCAGTCGTGCCCTATCTCGGTTACGCGCGCAAGGACCGTCGGACTGCCCGAGGGGAGGCGGTAAGCCTGCGCGTGGTCGCCGATGTAATCGAGTCGTCGGGCGCCGAGCGGGCCGTGCTCGTGGACCCACATGTCTCCCAGGTGGACTCGATCTTCTCGATCCCTCTCGAAGTGGTCAGCGCGGTGCCACTGCTGGCTGCTGCCATCGCGCCGGTCATCCCGGATGGTGCCATCGTCGTCGCGCCGGATCTCGGTGCCGTGCATCTGGCAGAGCGATATGCGTCCGAGCTCGGTCTCGAAGGCGTCGGCATCGTTCGCAAGACACGGCGCTCCGGCTGGGACGTGGAGATCAGCGGTCTCGTCGGTCACCTCCGGGACCGTGCCGTCCTG
Source organism: uncultured Anaerolineaceae bacterium (assembly GCA_964476955.1). Classification (GTDB taxonomy): domain Bacteria; phylum Chloroflexota; class Limnocylindria; order Limnocylindrales; family CSP1-4; genus JAFMJV01. The sequence continues at coordinate 2,270 of CAYZDQ010000251.1, read as the reverse complement.
CTGATCGACGACATGATTAGCACCGGCTCCACCCTTGAGGCAGCTGCCACGAGGGTCCTGGCTGAGTGGTCGGCACCATCTCTGGCCGTGGCCGCCACTCATGGTCTGTTCGTGAGTGGCGCCGCGCAACACCTTGATCGCTTGCCACTCGTCGCGATGGTGATCTCCGATAGCGTGACGCCAGCGGCTGTGCCGTCGGTCTGCCGCACCGTCCTGCTCGACGGACTGTTGGCGGACACCGTCCGGCGGCTCCACGCTCCGGCCGTCGCTGTTGGGACTGGATGAACACCGCGGGCGGACCCGCGCCCGGAGGGCATGTTTGCGTCCGTCCGCGGGCTGCAGGGAGGCCGGCACGAACGACTGCACCGCGGGAGGAGAATCGGGAGGATTGAGCATGTCAACGGACTCGAGCGGCGGGCCGGGGCGGGCCTGCGAGCGGGCGACATCATCGTGCGCATCGGGGACGTCCGGGTCGAGGACGCCGCCGGCTCGTCAAGGGCGTGAGAAGATGGTCGACCGGGCCGAGAAGGAGTGACGAGGAGTGTTCGCGGATCGACGCGATGCCGGGCGGCAGCTAGCCGTCGCCCTCCGCGACCATAAGGCGTCCGACCCCGTGATCATCGGGCTCCCACGGGGTGGGGTCACCGTTGCTGCGGAGGTCGCCGAGCGGCTCGGGGCGCCGCTCGACATCATCGTCGTGCGCAAGCTCGGTTGCCCGTGGCAGCCCGAGCTCGGGATCGGTGCGCTCGCCGAGGGCGGCGTCCGCGTCATCAACGCAGCCCTGCTCAGCGAGCTGGGCATGGACGAGGAGCAGCTCGATGAGGTGACGGCTCGCGAGCAGGCCGAGCTCTCCCGCCGCGTCCGACGCTACCGCGGCGACCACCAGCCGATCGATGTCACCGGCCGCGACGTGATTGTCGTCGACGACGGGCTGGCCACCGGGTACACGGCCCGTGCCGCGGTCGAGGCGCTTCGTCAGCGCGGGGCCGTCCGTGTGGCGCTGGCCGTGCCGGTCGCTCCGCATGACGAGGCCGCTGAGCTCCGCGCCGTGGCCGATGACGTTGTCGCCGTCATCACCTGGTCGTTCTTCTTCGCGATCGGCGATGCCTATGACGACTTCAGCCAGGTGACGGACGAGGGCGTCGTCTCGATCCTCGGGCTGGCCGAAGGAAGACCGCGGTCGGACATATGAGCAGGAAGCGAAGTCCGCCTTGACACTGGCGCGGCCGGCAGCGCCTGGGCGTACAACCTTGCTGCGCCACGATGTCCTCGTCGTGTGGGAGCCCAAGCGTCCAGTCAGCCTACGCCCGCCGACATCGCATAGCCCATCGAGCCGAGCAGGATGACGCTGGTCGCCACGGTAACGAGCCATCGGCGTCGGTCGAGTCGGTACATCGGCAGGCCCATGAGGACGATGCTCCCGAAGAACAGGATGATGTACGGGACCGCGATCACCGGGACGAGCGGGTCGCGCCACTGGACCCGGGCGAGGTGCTCGACGGGGAAGAAGAGGACGACGAAGGCGATGAAGGCGAGCGGGCCCGCGAGGAAGAGCCAGCCCGCACGACGCCGTCGGAACACCAGCAGCACCCACGTCGCCGGGATCGCCAGCGCGGCGATGACGAGACCGAGCGCTGCGTTCACCTCCGGCGCGAACGGTCGGGTCGCGAACCCGACGCTCTGGAGCAGGTTCACGGCATTCACGACCAGCCAGACGACGACCGCCGCCCGGAGCCCCTCCGGTCCGAGCATCGCCACGGTCTCATCCCGGCTCCGGCCGGTCCGTGCCTGCTGGCTCGTCTTGGCCACGACTCCAGCATGGAGTGGAGCACCCGTCGGGGCTAGGAGCGTTGGTCACGAAGTAGCCCCGGTCGGCCCCTCGCGCTGCCACGATCTACCCATCAACCGGAGGTCACGAGCGGGCAGACCGAGGCGGCCGACCAGTCAGTCCGCACCGACATCCTGCCCGGCGTCGCACTCACCGTCGGGGAGGTCGAGCCGGGTGTGCTGCGGGTCGTAGGTGACGGGGTTCGGGAGTCCTTCGGCTACTCCATCGCCGCTGGCCATGACGGCAGCATCTGGAGCTACCGCCTCCAGCACAGCATCTACCGCTTGGGGTCCTCCATCAAAGAGCCACACAAGTTGCCCACGGACAAGAATGTCGAAGGAAGAAGCCGAGAGACGAGGACTGGTCCTCGCGCTCCCAGCTTCTCTTGAGGTCACTATGGTGGGCGATACTGGATTCGAACCAGTGACCTCGCGGATGTGAG
>CAYZDQ010000250.1:0-4562 GCA_964476955.1 uncultured Anaerolineaceae bacterium | reverse complement strand
ATCCAGAAGAGGATCCCCCTCCTCATCGGCGGCGCCGGACCCAAGGTCACGCTGCGGCTGGTGGCCCAGTACGCGGACATGAACAACCTGGGCAACCCCATCGAGCCGCTGGTCAAGTCGGACGCCATCCTGCAGGAGCACTGCGAGCGGCTCGGACGTGACGACAAGACCATCGAGCGCACCGTCGAGCTGCAGCGCGTGGTCATCCGAGACACTCGCGAAGCCGCCCTCGCCCGCGAGGCCGAGCTGCTCGAGCTCAACGGTGGGGCCAAGGACGATGAGGATCGACCGGGTTCCGCGGGCGTCGACTCCGACCGCATCATCGCGGGTAACCCCGATGAGGTCGTCGAGCAGTTGAAGCCGTACGTCGAAGCCGGCTACCGGCACCTCATCTGCGGCTTCCCGCCGCCTTACGATGACGAGACCATGCGCCGGATGGCTACGGAAGTCCGTCCACAGCTGGAGGCCCTCGTCTAAGAGGCCGAACACGCCTGGCAAAGGACGTCGAGGGTATCGCCCGCTAGCCTGCGAGGACGCTCCTGGGCCCGACCGCATGACCGGCCACGGCGCCTTGGGGTGCTCCCTGCCGTCGCCGGTCCGCCCTGCCCGGTGCTGACCGTGACGCGGGCCCGCCGAACCATCCCCGCCGCTTCCGCCCGCCGGCAGGAGCGAGTGATTGAACGAGCCGACGCCGCCGTGGCGGTCGTTCCCACCTGGCCCGCCCGCCCCACCACCGGTGGGCCCATCGCCACCGGAGGACCGGCAGCAGCCACCGTCACTGCAACGCTGGGCGATCCCGTTGGTGGCAGCGGTGGGTGGACTGCTCGCGGGGATCGTGGCCGTGATCGTGATCGTGCTGACGTTGCTGCCCGCGCCATCGGCAGCACCGATCGACGACTTCGGTGAGCCGCTCGAGCTGACACCGGCTGGCGCTGCGGCGGCGTACGAGCCGGACTCCGCGGACCACATCCTCGTCGACGTGGCCGGCGCCGTGGTCCGTCCGGGCCTGCATCGCCTCGACGGTGGTGCTCGCGTCGGCGATGCCATCGAGGCTGCCGGTGGGTTCGCGCCCAGGGCGGACCTGGGAGCGGCCAGCCAGCTGCTGAACCTGGCAAGGACGCTCGAGGACGGGGCGAAGGTGCTGGTGCCGGAGCTGGGCAACGAACGCGTGCCGGCCGCGGCGGCCGGAGACGGCCGCATCGACATCAACCGCGCCGGCCAGGCCGAGCTCGAGACCTTGCCGGGCATCGGTCCGGTCACGGCCGGGGCCATCGTCGCTGCCCGGAGCGAGCGCCGGTTCGAGTCGGTCCGCGACCTGCGTACCCGGGGACTCGTCGGCGACTCCGTCTTCGCGGACATCAAGGGCCGCGTCTCCGCGAACTAGCGCGCTGTCGACGGTGATGGCTCGGATCCCGCGCGCCGGCTGGCTCGCCGTCGGCGCCATCGCGGCCGCCCTGGCCCTTGGTGACGTCGAGGCCTGGCTGGCATGCCTGGTCGCTGCGATCGGGCTGGGAGCGGTCGTGGTCCTGGTGGTGGCACATCGCATGGCAGCCGCCGCGCTTACCCTCGCCGTGGGCACCGTAGCACTGCGCATCGGGTTCGCCGCCCTGTTGGTCGGACCCGCCGTCGGGGGAACGCCGTTGCCGGCCGGTAGCGGCGAGTGGGCGGGTCGCGTGGTTGACGTCTCGTCCCCATCGGGCTCGGAGCAACGCGCGTTCGTGCGCCTCTCAGACGTTGCCTCGGTTGCCGGGTCGTGGCTCGTCTACGCCTGGCTACCACGCCATCCTGCGCTCGTGCCGGGTGACCGCATCGTCGTGCGCGGCAGGCTCCAGGGACCGCCGGCAGATGCGCCCGGATTCGCCGGCTTCCTCGAGTCGAGGGGTGCCGCCGGCACGCTCAAGGGGCACGCCCTCGAGCTGGCCTCGTCGGGGACCGGCTTCACACCCGCGGTGGAGCGACTGCGCTGGGGTGTCGACAGCGCGCTCTCGCGGGCGGTCCCCGAGCCGGAGGCGGGACTGGCCTCGGGCATCCTCATCGGACTGCGCGAGCGGGTCAGCCGCGAGGTCGCCGACGACTTCACCACCACCGGGATCACCCACGTCGTGGCCATCAGTGGCTGGAACATCGCCCTGGTCGCCGGCATCGCCACTGCCCTGTTGCGCGCCACCGGCCTGCGGCGCCGCGCCCGCAGCACGATCGTGCTGGCGGCCATCGTGGCCTACACGGTCTTCGCGGGTGCGGAGGCGAGCGTGATCAGGGCCGCGGTCATGGGTGGGGTGGTGCTCATCGCGCGTGAGACGGGCCGGCCGTCGGGCGCCGCGATCGCGCTGGGGCTCGCCTGCTGGGGACTGCTGCTGGCGGAGCCGGCGATGATCGACGACATCGGTCTGCAGCTCGCGCTGGCGGCCACGGCCGGCCTGCTCGCGCTCGGCGGTCCGGCAGAGTCCGCGGTACGCCGGCTCACACGCGGTCGTGGACCCCGCTGGTTCAGCGAGACCCTGGGCGTATCGCTGGCGGCACAGCTGTCCACGCTGCCGTTGATCCTGCTCCACTTCGGTCGGCTTTCGCTCATCTCGCCGCTGGCCAACCTGCTGGTGGCCCCGGTAGTGCCCCTGGCCATGCTCGGCGCTGCGGTCGGTGTACTGCTGGGCCCGCTACTGGGCCTGCTGCCGGCCGGTGTCCTGGCGGCACCGTTGCTGCTGGCGGCGTGGATCCCGCTGGCGCTGATGACCCGGGGCGCCGGGCTGCTCGCGGGTGTGCCCATGGCCAACGTGGAGCTGGCGCCACCATTCGACCTGCTCGCAGGAGCGGTCGCGATGGTGGCCTTGCTGCTGGTGTTGCGCAAGGTCGGCGGGGGTGTCTCAGGCGACCGCAGCGCCATCCCGTCGCCCCCACCGCCAGCGCAGGGTCAGCGGCACCGCAAGATGGTCGCGGCCGGCGCGCTGGCGGTGGTGCTCGTGGCCGCCGGCTCCACCGTGCTCGTGGCCGGGCCGGGACCCGCGCTGCGGGTAAGCGTGCTCGATATCGGCCAGGGTGACGCCATCCTGCTCGAGACCGGCGATGGGCAGCGGATGCTCGTCGACGGCGGACCCGACCCCGACCTGCTGGCACGCCGCCTCGACGAGCGTATCCCGGCGTGGGACCGTCACATCGACATCGCCGTCCTGACCCATCCCCATGAGGACCACGCCGGTGGACTCGCCGGACTGGCGCCGCGCTACACCATCGGCCGCATCATCGAGACCGGCATGAACAGCGAGGGTGCCGGAGTGACCGAGCTGCGAGCCGCCGCCACACGGCACGCCATCCCGCGTACGCGCGTGCTGCAGGGGGATCGCTTCCGCTTCGGCGAGGCCCGGACCGAGGTGCTGTGGCCTGCGCGTCACGCGCTGCCGGACCGCGTCCTCACCGACGGACGAGCCATCAACGGCACATCCATCGTGCTGGCCGTCAGCCTGGGCCGACAACGGATCCTGCTCACCGGTGATCTCGAGGACGATCACGACGAGGACATCCTCGAGGTCATCCGGCAGGACGGCCGACGCTGGGACCTGCTGAAGGTGGCACATCACGGCAGCGCCACTGCCTCGAGCCGGGCGCTGCTCGACGTGCTGCGCCCCCGACTGGCAGCCGTCAGCGCCGGCGAGGGCAACCGGTACGGGCATCCCACCGAGGACGCGCTGGCACGCCTCGGTGCGGTGGGCGCGGTGATCTGGCGGACGGACCGGCAGGGCACGATGTCCGCCGCCTTCGACGGACGCACCCGCTCCGCCACGGAGATGCTTGCGCGCGGACCAGTGGCAGGCTGCCGCCCAGCCGCTCGCGAAGCGCGTTCGGCAGCCGCTCCCTTCGACCCCTGCTACATTCGACCTGATGGCGGTACCCACGCGCACCGAAGCACTCTCGCTGCTCATGTCCATCTCGCCCTCACCGCGTCTGGTGCAGCACATGACGGTGGTGGCCGAGGTGGCCTCGTTCCTGGCCTATCGCGCCACGCGCGCGGGCGTCGCCGTCGACCGGCGCCTGGTCGAGACAGCCGCGCTCCTCCACGACGTGGACAAGGCCCTGCCGCCGAGCCATCCACTCAAGTCGCTGGGCCACGGTCCGGCCGGCGCAGCCTGGCTCACCGAGGCCGGTCACGCCGAGCTGGCGCGGACGCTCATCGCCCATCCGGTCACGCGCTTCACCGAGCGGGACGCGGAGACATGGGTGACCGAGGCGCCACTCGAAGAGCGGATCGTGACCTACGCGGACAAGCGGGCGACGCAGCGCGTGGTTTCGCTCGAGCAGCGCTTCGATCGCTGGCGGGGCAAGCACCCAGAGTACGCACCCAAGCTCGACCGAGCCTACGCCGTGGCACTCCGCCTGGAGACGGTGCTTTGCGGGACCGTCGGCGTCGAGCCCACCCAGATCGAGCGCTTGCGCTGGGTCGATGACGCCATGGCACGGGCCCAGGCCGCGGGTGCCATCGAGCCACCGCTGACTGACGGCGCAGTAGCCTCGCCCCTTCCCGTCCCGGCCGACCCGTCGGCCGCATGACCGAGACACCCGCGCTGGCCTAC
>CAYZDQ010000249.1:3745-4569 GCA_964476955.1 uncultured Anaerolineaceae bacterium | reverse complement strand
ATCGTCACCGTCCTGGGGCGATCTACTGGGGTCGGCGGGCTTGCGGCCACGTGCCCGTCGGGAGCGCCCGAACGGGGATCGTTGAGTGAACGCCAGCGCTAGCCCTCCAGCTCCGGGGGCGGTCCGACACCCGCGTCGCAGAAGGCCTCCGAGCCCCCGAGGAAGCCGCCGACGGGCACGATCTTCGTCTCACCGGCGGCGTTGTAGGCGGACACGGCGTACTCCCAGTACGAGAGGTATCCAGGCACGTCGTCCTGGTTCGGCTGCGGCAACGTCTCGAGCACCTGGGAGTGGCTGGGGCGGTAGCGCTCCCTGTTGTGCCGGAGGCTGTCGATGCGCTGCCAGCGTCCCTTCACCACCGAGCAGTCCGGGGCGAACCAATGACGTCGGGCATAGACATGGAAGCCGTCCTCATTGTTCGAGCGGTCGCGCCAGACGATCGCACCCATGAGGGGGTCCGGCTCGTAGACCGGCGGCCAGCCACGATCCTCCGTCCCGCGTGAAGCTGGCGCGCGGGGCGGCACCAGCGGATCGAGGTAGAGCACACGAGCTCCGGCGGTCGCTTGAGCGAGCGCGTCATCGCACCCGCCAGGTAGCGGCCGGCTCGTGACCTCGCTGTGGACGTGGCCGGCGCGATCGACCACCTCGACCGCGAGCGAGACCGGCACACATGACGTCCGCTCACGGGAGCTGGCAGCCCGAGCCCGCGGGAGCCACGGCGCAGATGGCTGTGGCTTGGCCGCGGTCGGATCCCACTCGTACGTGACCTTGGCGTCGTTCGCATCGCCATCCCAGGTGCACAGGTTGGCGTAACCACGTGGCGG
>CAYZDQ010000249.1:3077-3735 GCA_964476955.1 uncultured Anaerolineaceae bacterium | reverse complement strand
ATCGCAAACGGCGATCTCGCGCCACGACGAGGCGGGCTGGAAGGACGTCAGCTCGCGACTGGGCTCGACCTGCGGCCAGCGCGGGTACCAGACCCGGAAGCGCACCTGATCGATCTCGGCCACGTCGCGCACGCGAGCCTTGAGTGTGATGGGCCGGCCGTAGCGGATGTGCGAGCCGCTCGCGGGCGTGGTCTCGTTCCAGCGCACACGTGGGCGCCCGGCCTGCTCCAGCACGTCCGCGCCCACGACCGGTCCGGACCACCAGCCGAAACCCTCGTAGGCGCGCTCGCCGACCAGCGGCTCCGGCGATACCGGCGTGCCACCGACGATCTCACCATCAGCGGTGATCTCGCCGTCTCGCAGGATGCCCACGAACAAGGCCTCACGGTTCGGGCCATCGGCAGGGCAGCGATCCTCGAAGGCGTCCGCGGGACCGTGCCGGCCGATGACGCCCGCCGGCTCGACGATCGGTCGAGGCAGCTCCGGGTCGAGGTCGAGTAGCTCGGGTGCGATGCCGGCGAGGTGACCGTGTACGGCCAGGTACGTGGTGCCCTCGAGGTCGAAGCTGACCACGACCGTTCGCCCCAGCGAGGCCGACTCGCCAGAGGCACAGCCGGCGAACTCGAGCTGGCCACCGAACAGCGGGGACACCTCAGCC
>CAYZDQ010000249.1:0-3067 GCA_964476955.1 uncultured Anaerolineaceae bacterium | reverse complement strand
GGTCGTAGGCAGCCACGAGCTCGTGGCCGACCCCCGCCTCGAAGGGCACCGACGCGGGCAATCCGGTCGGGCGCGCGCGGAAACGGAAGGGCTCGAAGGCCGGCCCCGGGTTGGAGGAGATGACCAGGTCGTCGGTCTGGGGCACGCCGTCGGATCGCTGATCGAGCACGTCCTCGTCCGCGAAGGCGAACGGTACCGACTGGGTCTGGAACCAGCCGCCCTTGCCACGCACGTCCCAGGTCGGGGTCGGCTGCACCTGGAGCCTCAACCCGATGTGCTCGGTCCACCCCGAGCGGCCGGCATCCGCCAGTGGCTGACCCGTCGACACGACATCCCCGCTGCGCACGAGCAACGAGCCGCGCTGGAGATGGGAGTAGAGCGCCGAGCTGCCGTCGCCGTGGTCGATGAGCACGTAGTTGGTGTTGCGCCAGCAATCGGGCGTGGGGCCGTCCAGCGGCTCCCGGCAACGACCGCCCACGATTCCGGCGCGGGTGCTGACGACCGTCCCACCGCGGGCTGCGGTGACCTCGAATCGCTCGGGCCCGTCCGTGGCCACGAAGTCGAGAGCGTAGTGCTCGTCCTCGGTTCGTCCCGGTCCGTCTCCGCTGCCCTGCCAGACCGCTAGTGCGCTGCCCCAGGCCACGGGCAGGTGGTAGACGGATTCGTCCTGGGCCGTGACCGGGGCTACGGCCGACCCTGAAAGGACGACGACCGCTGCCAGGATCGCCCCGATGGAAAGACGTCGATGGTCCATGCCGGCCTTCACCTCCTGCGCTGCAGGCACACGGTAGCGCGGCCGCCGTGAAGCGGTCGTGGCGAGTAGATAGCGAAGCCGAAACCGATGGTCAGCGCGTCAGCTCTTGGCCACCAGGCGCTTGAGCTTGGGCACCGCTGCGAGGGCGGCGGGCGAGTCACGCATGGGTAGCTCGGTACGACGCACGCCATCGAAGGCATGAAGCGCGCCGGCCACGGCCGCAGCCGTCGGCACGAGCACCGCTTCGCCCATACCCTTGGCGCCGTACGGGCCCTCCGGTTGATGCTCCTCGACGAGGATCGTCTCCACATCGGGCATACCGGATGCCGGGATGATGTTGAGCGACTTGACGGAGTCGGTGACGAGCTGGCCGCCCTCGGTCTCGAAGGTCTCGCTCAGGGTGTGGCCCAGGCCCATGTGCACGCCGCCCACGACCTGGCCTTCCAGCATCAACGGATCGAGCGCCCTGCCCACGTCGTGCGCGGCCACGATCTTCTCGATGCGGCCCTCGTCGTCGAGGATGCACACCTGCGTGGCCCAGCCGAAGGCGAAGTGCGTGATCGGCTCCTCGACGTCGTCGCCCAGCTTGGTCGTCCAGTCGACGACGATCTCGGCGGGGAACTCCTCGCCGGCGAGGTCGTCGAGCCGGCAGCGTCGCTTGACCATCTCCGCGCGCAAGGCCTCGCAGGCCTTGAGCACGGCCCGCCCGCCGAGCATCGTGGCGCGAGAGGCCGTGGTGATGCCGGTGTTCAGCTCGTAGGAGGTGTCGACCCGGACCTCGATGGACTCGGGCGGCAGATCCAGCTCGTCGCTGGCGATCTGACGCATGACCGTATGCGTCCCTTGCCCCATCTCCGTCCAGGAGTGGTACACGACCAGCCGTCCGTTGCCCTCGGGCCGCACGACCGCACGCCCGTATTCGGTCATTCCGTTGCCGATGCCGGTGTTCTTGGCGCCACAGGCGATACCCGCGTACTTCGCTCCCCGGTACTGGTCCTTGACCGCCAGCAGCGTCTCCTTCAGACCCACGCCCGGACCCAGCTTCTGGCCGGTGCCGAAGCGCTTGCCCGTCTCGAGCGCGTTGCGCCAGCGGATCTCCCAACCATCGATGCCCACGGCCTCGGCCAGCCGGTCCAGCAGCGTCTCCATGCCGAAGTTGGCCTGGTTGGCTCCGAAGCCGCGCATGGCGCCGCAAGGCGGGTTGTTGGTCAGCACCGCCCGCGCCTCGACATCGACAGCGGGCACCTCATAGGCGCTGCAGGCGTGGCCGGCCGCACGCTCGAGCACCTTGGCACCCACGCTGGCGTAGCCGCCGTTGTCACCCACGAAGCGGGCCTTGACCGCAGTGAGCATGCCCTCCGCGTCACAGGCCACGGTGTAGTCCATCCAGAAGCGATGGCGCTTGATGGAGAAGCGCAGTGAATCGGCGCGCGTCAGCGCCAGCAGTACGGGCCGATCGGCCTTCAGCGCCAGCAGGGCCGCGTGGCCCTGGACGTTGAGGTCCTCCTTGCCGCCGAAGGCGCCGCCGGTGGCCACCTGCGTGACCAGCACGTCCTTCTCCTCCCAGCCCAGCAGCGAAGCGATCTGGCGCCGCTCCTCCCACGCGCCCTGGCCCTGCGAGAGCACGTGCAGACGCGGTCCATCGCCGGTCTGCGGCACGGCCAGCGATGACTCCGGCTCCAGGTACGCGTGCTCGATACCGGCCGTGGTGAAGGAGTCAGAGACCACGTGCGCCGAGTCGGCGATGGCGGCCTCCACGTCGCCGATGCGGTAGGCCGAGGTGGAGAGCAGGTTGCCGCCACTCGCGATCTCGGGCGCACCCTCGGCCAGTGCCTCGAAGGGATCGGTCACCGGGTCAAGGACCTCGTACTCGACCTCGATGAGCTCTGCCGCGGCACGGGCCTGCGCGCGCGTCTCGGCCGCCACCGCTGCCAGCACGTCACCGATGTAGCGGGTCGTCTCGCCCTCGGCCACGAGCTGGCGCCAGTCGTCCTTGATGAGGCCCTGGTTGCGCTTGCCCGGCACGTCCGCCGCGGTGACCACGGCGATCACGCCCGGTGCCGCCTCCGCCACGGAGGTATCGATCGACCTGACCACTGCGCGCGGGTGCTCGCTGAAACGCAGCGCGCCGTGGAGCATGCCGGGGAAGACGTGGTCGGCCACGTACTCCTGCATGCCCAGCACCTGCTCGCGCGAGCGGTACTGGGGCGCGGGATCGCCCACGGCGGCGCCGGGATGCGGCGCCGGCCTCGGCCCGCCGGTACGCGCCGAGGCCACCTGCTCGATGAGCTTGTGCGAGTGGATCATGGGGAA
>CAYZDQ010000248.1:3097-4572 GCA_964476955.1 uncultured Anaerolineaceae bacterium | reverse complement strand
TATCACACGTGTCTACAGCAAGAGGGAGATGTGCGTGGACCCGACACCCAAAGAGGCCGAACCCATGGACGCGGGGCCCCCTGACCCCGAAGGGTCCCACTCGGCGGACGACCAGCACTGGTCGCCATTCAGCACGTCTCGAGCGCGCTAGGCGTGGGGGCTCATGGCCGTCTTCACGGCCATCTACTTCATCGTCGCGGTCCTGACCTCGGCCGAGTTCGCTGAGTTCGCCGCGACCATGATCTTCGGCCTGCCGCTGGGCTTCTACCTCGGCATCGGACTGATCATCGCGGGCCTGGTGATCACCCGCATCTACCTCGCGAAGATCGAGAACTAGACCATGGACAACATCGTTGCCATCACCATCCTCGCGGTGGGCATGGCCACCTTCTTCCTCATCGGCATCTACAGCCGGCGCTGGACCAAGTCCACCGCCGAGTTCTACGTCGCGGGCGGCCAGATCCCCTGGAAGCTCAACGGCGTGGCCATGTTCAGCAACTACGCCAGCGGTGCCAGCTTCCTCGGCGTCGCCGGCGCCATCGCCCTCTTCGGCATCGACAACTGGTGGCTGGCGCTGGGCTTCTTCGCAGCCTGGGTCGTCGTCGTGCTCATCCTGGCCAGCCCCCTGCGGCGGTCGGGCAAGTACACCGTGGCCGATGCGCTGCGCGAACGCTTCTCCGGACCGGAGATCCGCTTCCTCACCATCGTCGCCGGTCTGACCATCGGCGTGCTCTACCTGGTGCCACAGCTGGTCGGTGCGGGGCACCTCTTCAACCTGCTCGTGCCGGGGCTTGACTACATCTTCTGGGTCGCCATAGCCGGTGGCATGACCGCGGTCATCGTGGTCATGGGCGGCATGCGCGGCACCTCCTACAACCAGGCCTTCCAGGGCATCATCATCTTCGGCGCCATGATCCTGCTGCTGGTGCTGGCGATGGTCGCGTACTTCAACTGGAACCCGCTGAACATGCTCACGGAAGCAGACAACGTGGTCACGCCCACGCAGGTCGTGGAGAACGACGCGGCCAACGAGATCCTGAGCGTGTACCCCGTCGACAGCACCGGCGACCAGGCCAAGGAAGCCTCGTTCTACTCCAGCGAGGTCCTGCCTGATGAGCCCAGCGCGCTGACGCCAGGCGTCAACGTCAAGGACATGGCCAACCAGCTGAGCCTGGTGCTGGGCCTGTTCCTGGGCGTAGTCGGCCTGCCCCACGTGCTCATCCGGTTGTACACCGTCAAGGACGCGGTGGCAGCCCGGAAGTCGACCGAGCTGACCATCATCAGCCTGGCCATCTTCTACACCATGACCCTGTTCGTGGGCTTCGCGGCGATGATGCTGCTGTATCCGCTGCTGACGGACCTCATCAACAATGGTGAGGTCGGAAAGGCGACAAATACCGCGGTCGCCGAGCTGGGCAACTTGCTCGGTAGTCAGGTGCTCCTGGGCATCGTGCTCGCGGGCGCCATGGCCGCCA
>CAYZDQ010000248.1:0-3087 GCA_964476955.1 uncultured Anaerolineaceae bacterium | reverse complement strand
AGATGACCACGACGGTCGCCCATGACGGCTACACCGTCCTGTTGCGCCCCGAATCCTCCGAGCAGCAGCGCGTCCTCGTGGCGCGCATGGCCGGCATCGTGCTGACGGTCATCGCGGTCGTGCTGTCGATCGTGCTCAAGGAGGAGAACGTGGCGCAGCTGGTGGGCATGACCTTCGGCATCGCTGCCAGCACCTTCGCGCCTGTGTTGCTTATGACCGTGTGGTGGACCCGCTATACCAAGCAGGGCGTCATCGCCACGTTCATCGTGGGACTCATCGTGTCGCTGGCCTTCACGGCAGCCAAGTACATGGGCATGGATACGCTCGTGGGTCTGCCGGTGCTGGTGAACCCGGCGCTGTACGGCGTGCCGGCCGCGTTCCTGGCGGGCATCATCGTCAGCTTCCTGACCAAGGACGTTGGCGCGGTCGACCACTTCATGCACCTTGCGCATGATCGTGACGGCCGGGACTCCAACGGAGGCCAGCCCGCCGACGCCTAGCAGTCCTCTCTGAGCAAGCCACCGACGCCCGGGAGTCGAGGGAGAGACTCCCGGGCGTCGGCTTGTCTGGGTGCCGGAGTGCGGCACTCGTGCGTCAGTGGCTGTCGGCCTGGCCCTGGGCGCGGACGAAGGGCCGGCGGAGGGCCCCTGGAGCAGGCTCGCTATGCCTGCGCGTGACGCCTGTCACGAGCCGGACGCGGATAGCACTGACGCTCCTCGCCGGGATCGTCCAGAGGCCGCCCTCCACGTCCGCCAGCGCGATGCAACCGTCACGCTCGAGCACGATGCGATGGAAGGCCTGCAGCCCCAGCAGCAGCCGCGAAGCTTCGGTGCCCTTCATGGCCGCGGCCAGGGCGGTGTCCTCGGGCGCCATCAGCGAGAGCCTGCCGATGAGCTCACGCGCCTGGGCCAGCTCCAGCCGGGCCGTGACCGGGGCCTCGGCCGCAGCCCGGTGCACGCTGACCTCCAGCTGGGGCGCGATGGTGTGGTGTGAGTCGGTTCGTGTCGCCATCCGCGATACCTCCCGACCGTGGCGGTGCGGGTAGGGGCCGTCGACGAGCAGGCGACGATCCGGCCTCCCCGCGGAAGCCTCGGTCGATGTCCGTGACGCCCAGCGCCACGCCGTCGGCAGGTCTTCGGACTCCCAGGCGCTCGACCGTCATGGCCGGTGGACCTACTTGCCGCGCCTTCCCAGGTCGAGACCCAGTGGCGTCGTGCGGCGTTCGTTCCTGGTCACCGCTGCGGGGCAGTCCCGGATTCACACCGGGTTCCCTTTCTTGGCCACGCACCCTTCTGGGCGAGTGGACCGACGTAGGAGCCATGGTATCGGGTCGCGCGACCGGTCAGGTGGCGGCAGGACCCCACACCAGAAGAGCGAGCACGTCCTGCCGCTATGCTTCTGTGCTCACGGGGACTGGCCGGATCACTGACAGGGTGCAGCGCACATGGCGATCATCGAAGCCGAAGGCCTCGTGAAGGTCTATCGCTCCCGCAAGAACGAGGTTCGGGCCCTCGACGGGCTCGACCTCACGGTCCCTGAAGGCACCGTCCTCGGCCTGCTTGGCCCCAACGGCGCCGGCAAGACCACCTGCGTCCGCATCGTCTCCACGCTCCTGCGCCCGGACCAAGGCACCTGTCGGGTCGCCGGCTACGACGTCGTCAGCGAAGCACAGCAGCTGCGTCATGTGATCGGCCTGTCAGGGCAGTACGCCGCGGTCGACGAGAACCTCACCGGACAGGAGAACCTGTGGCTGTTCGGCCGGCTCTACCAGCTCGACTCGAAGGAGGCGCGCACCAGGGCTGGAGCGCTCCTCGAGCAGTTCGACCTCGTCGAGGCCGCAGACCGCGTGGTCAAGACCTACTCGGGTGGCATGCGCCGTCGCCTCGACCTCGCGAGCGCCCTCATCGGTCGGCCGCGCCTGCTCATCCTCGATGAGCCCACCACCGGCCTCGACCCGCGCAGCCGCCTGGGCATGTGGGACGTCATCCGCGACCTCGTCCGCGATGGCACCACGCTGCTGCTCACCACGCAGTACCTCGAGGAGGCTGACGAGCTGGCCCAGGACATCGTGGTCATCGACCACGGCCGCAGCATCGCCCACGGCATCGCCGACGAGCTCAAGCGCCAGGTCGGAGGGGAGCGCATCGAGGTGCATGTCAACCGCGCGGAGGACATCCCCTTCGTGGAGGGTGTGCTGACGCGATACGGGAGCGGCGACGTCACGACCGAAGACGCGACCCGGCGTCTGAGCGTGGCTGCGGGCGGTGGCTCGGACAAGCTCTTCGGGGTCTTCCGCGAGCTCGACGAGGCCGCCATCGCGGTCGACGACATCGGCATGCGCCGGCCGACGCTTGACGACGTCTTCCTCTCGCTGACCGGGCACGCCGCCGAGGAAGTCCCCACCGAGGAAGCCGCGCCCGTCGGCGTTGAGCAGGCACAGGAGGCTGGCCGATGAACGCTCCTGCACCGGCTGCCGAGCGCGGCATGCGTGGCACCCTCGACGACGGCCTGATGCTGACGTGGCGCTACCTCAAGCGCATCCCGCGCATCCCCGAGCTGGCCATCTTCGCGATCCTGCAGTCGATCATGTTCGTGCTGCTGTTCTCGGTCGTGTTCGGTGGCGCCATCCCGCTGCCCGGCGCGGCCAGCTACACCGAGTACCTCATGCCCGGCATCTTCGTGCAGACCTTGACCTTCGCGTCGGCCACGACCGCTATCGGCATGACGGAGGACCTGCACAAGGGCATCATCGACCGCTTCCGCTCACTGCCCATGGCGCGGTCGGCGGTGCTCTTCGGACGCTCGGTGTCGGACGTCGTCTACAACGGCGGCATCCTCATCGTGCTCATGCTCTCCGGCCTCGTCGTGGGCTGGACGGTCCACACCGGCCTGGTGGGGCTCGTGCTCGGGATCCTGGGCTGTCTCGCCTACGCCTTCGTGATGTCGTGGGTCGGCGTCTGGCTGGGCCTGCGCCTGCCCACCGTCGAGGTCGCACAGCAGGTGTCGTTCATGGTCATCCTGCCGCTGACGTTCGTGTCCAACGTGTTCGTGCCCATCGGCACCCTGCCCGACTGGATCCAGCCGATC
>CAYZDQ010000247.1:0-4580 GCA_964476955.1 uncultured Anaerolineaceae bacterium | reverse complement strand
CGACCGAGAGCCATGTGAAACGATCCCCCAGCCCCAGCAGCGATCGACTTTGGTCACGCAACTCGGGGTCGCGCTCGTACTCCTCGGCGCGGATCCCGTTGGGGATCATGTGGATGTGCTCGCGGCGCACAGCGTGCCGCCGTACGGCTTCATCCACGGCTACCGTGCTGACCGTCGTGGTTGCGTCCGCGAGTGGATCGGTCAGTCGGTAGGCGAGATAGCGCCATTGGTGCCCTTCGTCCTGGCTGTGGATGGTGGAGATGACCCGCGGGGCCGGCGCCAGGGGTCGGGCCAAACGTGTGAGGAGGTTGGCGTGGACCATGTGGGCGTGCACGACGTCAGGGCGCCACGCGCGAAGCAGGCGAGCCAGTCGGGCCACGGCTCGCGGATCAGGCACGCCCTCGGTCATCTCGAGCGACGCGAGCCGCACACCGGCCCGTTCCAATGGCAGGAACTGCTCGTGCATGGGCAGCATCGAGACGACGCCGACGCCCCAGCCTCGCTGGCGGAAGGTCGAGGCCAGTACGTAGACCTGGCGTTCGGCTCCGCCCACCGCGGTGGACGTGACGACGTAGGCGATGCGGAGCGGCGGCTCAGGCATGGTCGGCCAAGAGTCCATCGTAGAGCCGTTCGTGCTCCTCGAGGAGAGGCTGGAGGTCATAGCGCTCGACCATCGTTCGCCGGCCACGTCTGCCCATCTCGAGGCGCTCTGCGGGGCTCCCGGCAAGTCGATCCATCGCAGCGGCCATGGCCGCGGTGTCACCGATGGGTACGATCAGGCCCCGATCGCTGCCGACCAGGTCGCGGCTGCCTCGTGCCGCGGATGTGATCACCGGCACCTCGAGCGCCAGCGCCTCCATGATCGATCTGGGCAAGCCCTCTCGCTTGCTGGCCTGCACCAGGGCCAGGGCCGAGGCGACGAAGGGCCGAACGTCATCGGTCCAGGTCACCACCACCCTGTCGGCGACGCCAAGCTCGGACGCAAGCTCCTCGACTCGGGAGCGCTCGGGTCCGTCACCCAGGAACAGCATCGCCGGTTCGCGATCCTGCATCTGCGCAAGCGCCGCGACGACGTCGGTCGGTCGCTTGTTGCGACCGAGCTCCCCGACGGTCACGAAGTACGGTCGATCGGCCGCCATTCCGATGGATTCCAACGCGCTGCGGGCGGCGTCCGGCGTCACGCTGGCCGGTGACCACCACTCTGTGTCGAGCCCGATGCCACGCATGTAGCACAGCCGCCTGTCCGACACGATGCGGTGGCGTCTGGCCGCTTCGTAGTCGTCCCGATTGATGACCACCAGTCGATCCGTCCAGCGCCCGGCTACCCGCTCCGCGGTCAGGAAGATCGCGTTCGTGAGCCATGAACCGGCACTGTGGAAGTGGAAGCCGTGGGCGGTGTAGACGACACGAGGGCGAGACTCGCTCGCCATGCGGCTCACCACCGCGCGGGTGATGAAGGCGGCGATGGGGGTATGGACGTGCACGATGTCATAGCCGTTCCGCAGCGTCGCAGCCAGTGTAGTCACGCCCGCTGCGAGCCCTCCGATGTCTGTGACCGATCGCGACAACGGGAGTTCGTGGACAGCGTCGAAGACGCCGGATGCTCTGGGGTCATCAGTGATGCCCCGTGCTGATCCATCCACTCGCCACCCATGCTGCCGGAAGTGCCGCACGTAAGGCACCAGGAAGCGCATCGTGCCGGAGACGGTCGTGACGACGAGGAGCGATCGTCGCTCCGCTCCCGTCTCGGCCGTTGGCTGTGAGCGGTCCGTCATCCGACGAGCTCGCGGTACAAGGCGGCCACCTGCTGTGCTACGGCTTCCGACGAGTACACGTCGACGACCGACTCACGCGCCTGTCGTCCGATTCGCGAGCGCAGCTCGTGGTCTTGCATGGCGAGGCTCAGGCACGCCATGAGGCCGTCTCGGTCCTCCGCTGAGAAGCTGAGACCGGTGACCCCGTTCTCGACGAGCAGGTCGTTTCCCGGGCCGCTGGTGACGATCGGCATTAGGCCTACGAACATCGCCTCCAGCAGCGCGACCGATAGCCCCTCATACACATTGGTGCTGGGATCCCCCGATGGGTTCACGAAGACGTCTGCTGCTCGCAGGTATGTCGGCACGTCATCGGTGGGCCCGTCCATCCTGATGGACGCGATCCCGGCGGACTGGTCGCGCAGCCGGTCCTCCTCGGATCCCGACCCCACGATGACCAAGCGACGGCCACGGTGTGGAGACAGGCCTGACCAGGCGTCTACGAGGAGATCGACCCGCTTGATCGGATGCAGGCGTCCCAGGTATAGCGTCACGAACTCGTCCGGCTCGAGACCGAGCGCCTCGCGGGCGGCTGACCGCTCGTCGCTGGTGGCAGGTCGATACGCCGCCCCATCGATGCCGTTGGCAACCTCGCGGATGTCCTGCCGCTTGGCTCCTGCGTCCGTCAGCAGGCGCGTGACCTCGGGATTGAGCGAGGTGTACAAGTCCGTCGCGCGAACCATCCCCCGGAGTCGAAGTCGACCTGCCCGATGGCGATCGCGCCCGATGATGGCACTTTGGCCGTGGAGCGTGATCACCAGCCGTCGACCCGGCAGCATCCGCGCCACCATGGCTACCAGCAACGACACATCAGCGTCCTGGACGTGCAGGATCCGGTAGCGCCTGAAGCGGGCGGCGAGGAGGGCGAGGGCGTGTAGCCCGAACGACAGGGCGTGCAGCTTCGACCCGCCGGGGAGACCAAGGCGGTACACCGGAACGCCCTTGATGACCTCGAATGCCGCATCGCTGCGAGCGAACCGTCTCGTCAGCACGATGACGTCCTCACCTTGCTCTGCGAGCGTACTCGTGAGTGTCTCGGTCGCTCGCTCGGCGCCGCCGATCAAGGGACGGTAGGCGCCGATGATGTGACAGATACGCAAACGCGTGGCTCCTCTCGTGGTGGCGTCTCCCGGCCGATGCTGCTGCGGCGACTTGGCGATGGTAGTGACTTGACCGGCCGAGTGGCGGCTTGTCGGTGCGCCCTGGCAACGTCTCGACGCCAGGCGAGCTAGGCGCCACGGTCGAGCCCTCGGGCGGTTCCGGCTACACTGCCTGTCGTCCCAACTGCGCCGCCGGAGCCCATTTCTGGCAGCCCGGATCAGTTGGCTGTACGCGACGATTTGAGATGTGCGCGCGAGTCGATGGACCCGCGTGGCCGGGGAGGTAGGGCATGAGGGCACTGGTGACCGGCGGCGCCGGGTTCATCGGACATCACCTGGTGGGGTTGCTCCTCGAGCGAGGCCATGACGTCGTCGTGCTCGATGACTTCAGTACCGGCTCCCGGGAGCGCCTGGATGCCTACGCTGGCCGGCTGCAGATCGTCGAGGGTTCGGTCCTGGACCCGGTCATGCTCGACCAGGCGGCCGCTGGCTGCGACGTCGTGTTCCACGAGGCGGCGCTGGTGTCGGTCGAGCACTCCTTCCTGGATCCGGTCCTTGCGAACGAGATCAACGTCACGGGCATGGTCCAGGTCACGCTGGCTGCTGCGCGAAACGGTGTCCGTCGGGTCATCCTCGCGTCATCCGCGGCGGTGTACGGCGTGCCAGAGACTCTGCCTTGTCGCGAGACCCTGAGACCAGCACCCGAGTCACCCTACGGCGCGAGCAAGCTCGCGGCCGAGGGCTATCTGCATGCGCTCGGCGATCATCTGGGTGTAGAGACGGTGGCCCTGCGCTACTTCAACGTATTCGGGCCCGGACAGGATCCGGCCTCCGACTATGCCGCAGTCATCCCACTCTTCATCACTGCCGTCCTCGAGGGCCGGCGACCTACCATCAACGGGGATGGCGACATCACCCGCGACTTCATCTACGTCGACGACGTCGCAGCTGCGAATCTCCTCGCGGCCGAGGCCCCGAGTGCCTCCGGCCAGACGCTGAACATCGCCAGCGGTGACCAAACCTCGCTGCTCGACTTGCTCGAAGCGATCTGCCGCGCGGTCGGCAGGACCGTCGAGCCGGTGTTCGGGCCTGCCCGTCCAGGGGATATCAGGCACTCCGTGGCCGATGTCTCACGCGCACGCTCGCTCATGGACTTCGCTGCCGAGGTGCCCTTCCCGGATGGCATCAGGAAGACCGTGGACTGGTACCGAGCCGGTCACGAAGGCCACGGTTGAAGTCACTCCCCGCCGGCTGCGTTGGGCCAGGCGGTCGACAGCCCCCTTGCCATGGTGCGCCGATGCCACGCTTGTGGCTGGCCGAGGTGGGAGTCGTTGCCGCGATACCGGTAGACTGCCGCCGTCGTTCCTGCCCGACGACGGCGACGGAGTAGCGGACCATGATGAACCGCATCTCGAGTTGGATCACAGTCACCCGCGGCTGGCTGCTCGCTATCGGTCTGGCAGCGTTGGTCATCGGCTGCGTATCGGCGGAAGGCGGCCCGTCACCCTCGTCGAGCGCCACTGACGTTCCGCAGCCAGAGGCCTCGCCCACACCGGCACCAACGCCCAAGCCAGCTTCGGTGTCATCGAAGCGCCGCCTCAAGGTGCCGGCCTCGATCGACAGCACCGGCAAGCAGGACGTCCAAGCCGCGCTGCAGTCGTTCATC
>CAYZDQ010000246.1:0-4593 GCA_964476955.1 uncultured Anaerolineaceae bacterium | reverse complement strand
CGCAGGAGTCGCGTAGGCAGTTCCTGCGCCGAGCCGAGCCGGGCTATGCCATTCTGGAGACGGCCAGCAATAGTCTGCCGGGAGACTCCAGACTGCTTCTGCAGGGCATCGTGCGCGGGTACTACTGCGAGCGCGACTACCTCTGGGACGTCGGGCCCAACCAGTTCGTGGAGCGCCTCCTCGCAGGGGCCACGCCCGGGACTGCGGTCGACCTGGCCGCGGGGGAGGGGCGCAACGCCGTCTGGCTGGCTCGCCAGGGTTGGCGCGTTACCGCCGTGGACTTCTCACAGGTCGGACTGGACAAGGCCGCTCGACTGGCGGCCGACCATGACGTCGTCGATCGTGTCGCCATGGTCAAGGCCGACGTCCTGACGTGGCAGCCGGCTGAACTGGTGGACCTCGTGGTCGTGGCCTATCTGCAGCTGCCCGCCGAACAGGTGCGAACCGCCCTCGAGCATGCCGCTACATGGCTGCGTCCCGGTGGCCGCATCCTCGTCGTGGCCCACGACCGGTCCAACGTCGGCGGTGGCCACGGCGGCCCGTCCGATCCTGATCACTGCTACGACCTCGACGAGACAGTGGCCGCCCTGGGCGGACTGGAGATCGCCACGGCCGAGATCGCGGAGCGCCACGTCGAGACCGAGGACGGACCGCATACGGCGCTCGATACGCTCGTGGTCGCGAGGCGACCAACCGACTGACGCGCGGGCCGGCCGGCCGGACGAACCCCTCGGCCTACAGCTCGAACGGCGCCTTCCGCCCGAGCGCGACCAGCGCCAGGTCCTCGCGGCGCTTGACGAAGGCCTCCATGTCGCCGCCGAGCTCGAGGCTATCGTCGAGGAGCACCGCGTTGAGCAGGTCGATGCCACGCGCGAGCATCAGCCGCTCCATCTCACCCGGCTCGCGCTCCACCCACGGCCGCTGCTGCTCGTAGCCGGCCTTGAAGGCCCGCGCCAGCTCTGCGTAGTCGTCGTCCCCGCGGACGTAGTAGAGCGAAGTCATCACGTCGAGGATCGGCGCGCCGGCGAGCAGATCCTCAAAGTCGAAGGGTGAGAGGACGCCGTGTTTGATCTTGACGTTCCACTGGTGGAGGTCACCGTGGAGCACGATCGGCGGGACCTCGCCACGTAGCGCGGTGATGCGCTTGTTGGTCACCTCGACGGCCTCACGCAGCAGCGCCTCCAGTCCGTAGAGCTCGGTCCGCCCTGGCTCGAACACCACCAGTGGCTCGCCATAGGGGATGCACGAGTCGTACTCGGTGACCGCGAACGCGCTCGAAGGCCTCCACTCCTCGGCGAACCGGTGCATGGTGCCCATCAGCTCCCCGAGCCTGGCCCAGCTCCGGGCGCTGCGCCGGCTCGCCAGATCGGGACCGCCGAGCCAGCCGAAGACGACGCACTCGCGCAGCTCCGGAACCCCGACCGCCTCCGCCACCGTCACCAGCTCGCCGTCGCGGTTGCGCACAACCGGCGGGACCGCCACCTCGGTCTCGGCCGCCAGCGCGCTCATGAACTCGACCTCCGAACCGACCGAGCGATCGTCGGCACCGGGGACCGGACGGGTGATGCGGATGACCCGCGGGCCATCGGGCGAGTCCACCCGGAAGACGCAGTTCCAGCCGTTGCTGATGAGTCGCAACCCGGTCACTTCGAGGTCGTAGCGCTCCAGCGCGGACTCCGCGAGTGGCTTGAGGCGACGGGCCTGGCCCAGCTCGGTCAGCTCGCCTAGGGGCTTGGTGCTCATGACCCGATGACCGTGATGACGACCTTGCCCTGAGCCAGGCCATCGTCGACTCTGCGAAGCGCGGCGGCGGCCTCCGCGAGCGGGTAGCTCCGATCGATGACCGGCCGGACGGCACCAGCCTCGATCAGCTCGTTGACGTCCGACATGTCCTGCCGGCTATGCGGCCAGCCGAAGAGGATCCCCAGCTTCTGCCCGTCCGGCTTCGATAGCCGCGCGCCCTGGGCGAACCCGGCGACGATGCGACGTGTCGAGCCGCCGACCATGAGGTAGGCCCCGGTGGGTGTGAGGACCCGCTGCCAATCGCCGACCGGGCGACGCGCGAAGACGTCGATGATCAGGTCGTAGCGGGCCGACGTCTCGACCGGGTCGGCCGCGACGTAGTCGATGACCTCGTCGGCGCCGAGCGAAGCGATGAGTTCGAGCTTCTCCGCGGCATCGACACCGGTGACGTGCGCCCCTCGCGCCGCCGCCATCTGTACCGCGAACGTGCCCATGCCGCCGCCGGCTCCATTGATGAGCACCCGGCTGCCGGGACCGAGCTCGCGCTGGTCGCGGATGCCCTTGATCGCGACCCAGGCGGCCGAGGGCACGGCTGCAGATTGGGCCATGGTCAACCCTGCCGGGATCTGGCAGAGCGCCTCCGCCGGTGCGACTGCGTACTCGGCGAACGCGCCGTAGCCATGCTCGGACAGGTCGCCCATGACCTCGTCACCCACGACCAGGTCCCTCACGTCCGAGCCGACCTGCTCGACGACGCCGGCTACATCCGATCCGACGACGCGGTGCTTGGGCCGGAAGGGCGCGGCCATGCGCACCAACGCGAAGCCGTGAAGGGTCTCGCAGTCGGCCGCGTTGACCGAAGCGGCGTGGACCCGCACCAGCACCTCGCCCGCCTTCGGCTCCGGTCGAGCGACGTCGCGCAGCTTCACCGCTTCGGGCGGCCCGTATCTCGGCTGGGTGATGGCACGCATGGAGAGAGGCTACCCGGCTGGAAGCTGCAGCTGATGAGCGTCGGTGAAGAGGATGCGACGCATGCCCAGGGCGATGACGCTGGTGGTGACCGCCACCGAGCCGAGCACGAGGTACATGATCACGAGCTGTGCCTGCACCGCGTCGAGCGGGGTCACGCCGGCCAGCAGGAGGCCCACCATCATGCCCGGCAGGAAGACGATGCCCACCGCCTTGGTCGTTTCGATCTGGGGGATGAGCGCGGTTCGCAAAGCCTCGCGCAGGTAGGGCTTCGCTGCCTCCGACGATGGCTGTCCAAGGGCGAGCCGGGCCTCGATCTCCAGGCGCTTGCCCTTGAATTCGGCCGTGATGCGACGAGCGACCAGCACGGTAGCGGTCATGGAGTTGCCGATCATCAGACCCGCCAGCGGCACGATCGTGGTGCTGTCGAGGGGGAAGACGCCGGCGCCGAAGAGGATGCCCAGCGTGACCACCGCGGACGCGGTGAAGGCGCCCATCGACAGCAGCCAGATGCGCGGTACGGCCGGCACGCGGCGCTGCACCGTCCAGCCGGCGAAGACGATCATCACCGCCACCCACAGCCACGACCGCGCCAGCGGCTGACCGGGCGAAAGGATGGCCACCAGGACCAGGCCCAGCAGCGCCAGCTGGGCCGCGGCGCGTAGGGCCGCGGTGATGAGGTCACGCTCGAGTCGCAGGCCCGCCCACCAGCTGATCCCGACCGCGATCAGCACCAACAGGCCCGAGGCGGCAGCGCCGACCAGCTCGACTGGGCCGTTCATGCGCCCGCCACCCGTCCACGCTCCAGCGTCACGCGCTGATCGGCGATGCGCTCGACCTGGGCCAGGTCGTGGGTGACCCACAGGATGGGCACGCCTTCGTCAGCCAGGTCCCGGGCAAGTGCCTCCAGCGTGAGCGTGGAAGCATGATCCAAGGAGGAGGTCGGCTCATCTGCGACCAGCACCTGCGGTCGCATCAGCAGGGTGCGCGCCAGGCACACGCGCTGAGCCTCACCGCCCGAGAGCGTGGCGGCGCTCCGATCGAGGAGGTCCGTCTCCAGACCCACCGCCCCGAGGACCTCGACCAGCGCATCCATGGCGGTCACACCGGTGGCTTCGAGGTTGTCCCGGACCGTGCCTTCGAAGACCGTCGGTCGCTGGAAGACCATGCCCACGGTGCGTCGAAGCTGGAGCACATCGAGGTCGCGCACATCCGTGCCGCGCAGGCTGACCGTCCCGTCGGTGGGATCGAGCAGGCGGTTGGTCAGCCGGGTGAGGGTCGACTTGCCCGAGCCTGACGGGCCCAGCACGGCGGTGATACCAGCGTCGGCCACCTCCAAGTCGACGTCGCGCAGCACCTCGGTATCACCGAACGAGACCGAGACCCCATGGAACGTGAAGAGGGCGCCGCCCGTGGTGCTTGGCGGGTGTGTGCTCACCCGCTCATTGTGTCAGCAGGTCTCCGCCGCCGTTCGGTCCGGACAGGCCTCAGCCACGGTCCAGGCACCCGTGAGTCAGCAGCGTCACGCGGACTCGGACCTGTCGCCCGAAGCAGGAGCCATGCGTTCGACCAGCATCCGAGCCTCGGCCTCTGCATCGGTGTCGTAGGCGAACCTGAGTACATCGCAGGCTCGCCCGAGGCCGGCGATGTGACGCTCATGATCATCGTCGATCCGACGCCCAAGACGAAGAAGAAGAAGTAGCGACGCTCGAGTGCTGAGGTCGGTCCCGTGCGGGGCCGGCCTCTTGCGTGGAGGCTGTGCGGCAGCGACGAGGTCGTTGCCGAGAGTCCGGTGCAGGCCCAGCCGGCACGGAGAGAAGTGGAGCGGACTCTGTTGTATCTCGGTGGGAATAACGTGCGCCATCAGGCGGCCTGTTCTCG
>CAYZDQ010000245.1:0-4594 GCA_964476955.1 uncultured Anaerolineaceae bacterium | reverse complement strand
CCGTGAACGGCCCCGTCGTCCGCTTCACCGACGCGGTCGGCGTGACCGTCACCGGCAACAGCCAGCCGCTCGGCTCGGGCGAGCTGGCCCGCTTCTACGGCTCCTCCTCCAACGTCACGTACGACGGCTGAACGCTGACGCATGAGGCTCGCGGTGCTGGTCCGATGGCGTGTACGACAGGACCTCGACTCACCACTGGCGGACTCGTCGAGGCCACGGCATGACTGACCCTACGGCGCTGGAGCCCGACAGTTCGGAGATCGCCGACCCGCGCAGCCGGCGCAAGGATGCGACCGCACAGAGCTACGCTCTCGCGAGGCCTTCCGCGCTCCTGAGCTCCGCTCGCGAGTCGTCCACATGGCAGTCCGATGCCCGAGTGACGATCGTCGGTCTCGCGTCAGTGGTGCCCTTCATCTTCGCGATGATGGCCGGGTCGACCGTGCTCGTCGTCCTCGCCTCGGTCGTCGCTCTCGCCGTGTCCGCGCTGTCCCCGATCACGGGCTTGATCGCGCTGGCATTCATCGCGCCATTCCCTCGCCCGCTGGTGATCCCGCTGCCGGGCCTGCACCTCGTGATGATCGGGGCCATCCTCCTGGGTATCGTTCTTCGCCTGCCGATCGAACGTCCGCGCTTGGCCAGGCCGTCTCTGGAGGTCCTGGCCATCGGCGCCTTCCTGGTGTACGTCACCGCTCAATTCGTGGTCGGCATGCTCGACGGCCCTCCGACCGGTCGAGGGCGTGACATCGCCTCCTTGTTCTCCCAGATCACGACCACCGTTCTGACGTTCGTCGTGGCGAGCCTCGTGCTTCGAGGCCGCTCGCCGTACCCGGTCCTGGCCGCGCTGCTCCTCTCGGCCGCGCTCGCTACCGCTACGGCACTGTCCCAGACCATCGGCGCGGATCAGTACTTCGGCGACCTGAAAGGGCAGCTCGACGTAGTCGCTCGCTACTCGGTGGACCGCATCATCGGGCCGTTCTCCGACCCCAACTACTTCGGTGCCTATCTGGCGGCGGCGACCACACTCGGGGCCGCCTGCGCGGTCGTCGCCCGGTCGATGAGGCTCAGGGTCGTCCTCATCGCGCTCAGCGCGTTCGTCGGCACCGCCATGATGCTGACCCTTTCGCGAGGCGCGCTGGTGGCCCTCATCGCGGGGCTCGTCACGATCGCCTTCACTCGCGGACGAAGGGCGGGCATCGCCACGGTCGCAGCGATGCTCCTCCTCGTCGTCGTGGCGTGGCCGATGTTCGCGGATGTGCGCTTCGCAGCCAACCCGGATATTGCCAGCGGAGGCTTGGGTTCACAGCTCCAGGGCTCGGATCGCACGGGAGCCTGGCTCGGTGGCCTGGAGGTCTTCCTGTCAGCGCCCCTCTTCGGCGTCGGGTGGGGGAGGCTCGTCGAGGAGGCATCCACCGGGATCCTTGCCCACAACTGGTACGTCGCCGTTCTCGGCGAGCTGGGCATCGTGGGATTCGCTCTATGGGCATCGTTCATCGTGTCGTCCATCCTGGCCCTGCGCAGGAAGTCGTCCTCAGCCAGGACGATCGGGTACTCCGTTCTCGCCGCGTGGATGGTGGCGAGCTTGTTCCTCGAGGTCCCCGTGGCTTTCAGAGCGACCGCCCTGGTGCTCATCGTCCTGGCAGCCGCGATCACCGCGGACTGGACACCGCGAGGTGGCGGAGCGGACCGGCCGAGCGTCAGGCGGCGGCGTAGTCGTGCCTGACCGTCACATCTGCCGTCGGGGCCCGCGCGCTCACCAGCTGCGCAGGACAGAGGCAGTCTGGCTCAGAAGGCTCCGAGGGGTCATTGGCCCGTGTCACCCTCGCCCAGCCTGGCCGGCCGCGTTTCGCGGTGACGTGGCAGCCGGCGTGGTCGTTCGATAGTGGCCGCGCCATCCGAAGGTGTGAACGGTCCTCCCGAGCGCACGGTGTCGCTCGCCGCCGTAGGGCGCTCTGCCGTCATCCTGACCGGTGGAACGGTCATCGCCCAGGCCATCGGGTTCGTCCGCCAGCTGTTCTTCGCTGCCGAGGTCGGCGCAACCAGCGAGCTGGACGCGCTCTTCATCGGCCTGGCCATGCCCCTGGCGATGGTGGGTGTGCTCACCGCAGGGGTCCACATGGCCATCGTCCCGGCCTACACCGGGACGAAGCGGGAGAGCGGGAGTACGGGCGCGAGGCGACTCGTGGGCTCGGTCCTCGTCTGGATGGGGCTGGCTGGGACTGCTTCCGCACTGCTGCTCTGGGTGTTCGCCGAAGACATCGTGTCGATCACCGGGCCAGGCCTTGCCGCGGAGGGGACGTCCGACGACGCTGTCACCTACCTGCGACTGCTCGCGCCGTTGGTCATCGTCGGTGTCACCTCGAGCGTTCTCCTCGCTGTCACTCAGGCGGAGAAGCTGTTCGTGGTGATGGCCGTGGTCATCGTGGCGGAGCCGTTCCTCGCCTTCGCCATCATGGTCTACTTCTGGGACACGTGGGGACTGAACGGCTTCGTCATCGGGACGCTCGCCGGCGCCGTCGTCAGCTTCGGCGTCCTGCTGGCGGTCATGATCGCTCGGCGCGCGACGCCGATCCTGGGCTTGCGTCCGCGAGGAGTCGGGCTCTCGGGTTTGGTACGTCATGCGGCGCCGTTGACGCTGAGCGCGGTCGTCGGCCAGGTGAATGCCGCCTTTGGTCGGGCTGTCGTCTCACTGCTCCTTGCAGGAGGTGTGAGTGTGCTTCGCTTCGGTTCGTCGCTCGTGCGCACGCCATTCACGGCGATCCGACCGGCCTACAGTGCCGCTCTGTACCCCACTCTGGTGCAGTCCAGTCAGGGCGAGGACCAGACCGAGCTGGCCACGACCGTGGAGCGCGTCCTGCGCTACGCGCTGGTCTTCTTCGTGCCGCTTGCTGGGTTGATGATGGCGGTCGCACCCCTGGCCACGGCGATCGCCTACGATCGCGGATCGTTCGAACAGAGCGACCTGATCCTCACGGCCCAGGTCGTGGCGGTCTCCGCCCCCTTGATCGTGACCTGGACCGTCCAGCCCGTGCTGGTCTCGGCGTTGAACGCACGACGAAAGGGCACGGCATTGCTGGCGGCGGGCCTGGTCGATCTGGCGGTCACCGTCGTGCTCACGTTGACGTTCGGGTACCTGTTCGGGGTGGTCGGTGTCGCGCTGGCCGTATCGTTCGTCTCCATCGTCGTCGTCGCGTTCCAGGGCTACCGGCTGAAACGTATCGAAGCCGACTTGTCCTTCCGTCAGGTCTGGCGCACGTTCGTCAGGTCATCGCTCGCCATCCTGCCCAGCGCCCTCGTGTTCGGCATCCCCATCTGGGCTGGGGTCATCGATGGCGACCTCGTCCAACGGGTCGTCCTCCTCGTCGTCGTGGGAGTCGTGGGTCTCGCGACCTCCTACCCCATCGCTCGTCGCCTGTGCCTGCAGGGGGCCAGCTCGATCGTTGCCTTCGGCAGAAGCACGCTGAGGCGTGCTCTGAGCCGAGTGCTCATCTGGAGGTGACCGATGGTCGTGATCCGGGACACGTGCGGCCCCGCGGCACTGGGTCCGGTGCGCTGATGGATAGCCTTCGATGCCAGAGACATGTGGACGAGGCCAACGCTATCGTTCGCACCCTGGCGCACTGTTAGGAGGGTCCTGGTTGCTTCTCGCCTCATCCGCAGCCGACTACGGCACGGATCCATCGATCGACCGGCCGATCCTGCTACTGGGTACAGGGCGGAGTGGCACGACGCTGGCACTGGATCTCCTGGCGCGTCATCCCGAGGTGACCTGGGCTTCCCAGTTCACGAGTCGGCTCCCCAGGCTTCCGTACCTGGCGTGCTACTCACGGATGCTGGACTACGATCGCCTGCGCCGACGCCTGCCTACCGGTTGGTGGGTCATACCAAGGCCTACCGAGCCGAATGTGCTGCTTCGCCACGTGACGGATGGCGTGTTCACGCAGCCTCAGCAGCTGCTCGCCGCGGACGTGACGCCGAGCGCCGTGAAGCGCTACAGGTATGCCGTGCGCCAGCACCTCCGTTGGCACGGGAAGGCACGATATGTCCAGAAGCACACCGGCTTCCCCCGGGTTCGATATCTGCGGACCATCTTTCCGGACGCGAGGTTCATCCATGTGCTCAGAGATGGCCGAGCAGTCGCCCACTCCCTCGCGCGCTCGAACTTCTTCGATGGCACGATGAGCTCGTGGTGGTGGGGCCCGATGCGCCCCGAATACGAGCAGGAGTACGCCGAATCAGGCGAGGCCCCGATCGTGCTTGCTGCCATCGTGTGGAAGACCCTGGTCGACATGATCGAGTCAGCGATGGCGGAGCTTCCCCCGCACCAGGGGATGACGGTGCGCTACGACATGCTCATCACCCGACCCGAACCGACGCTGGCCGATCTGTGCGCGTTCAGCGAGCTCGAACCGTCACCGGTGTTCGACAGGCGGATTCGTGAGTTCCGGGTCAGCGGCTCCGATGAGAAATGGAAGCAGCTGCCACGCGCAGAGCGGAGCCTGCTCGAGGACTCGCTCGAAGACCATCTCGCGAGGCTCGGCTTCTCGTGACCGACAGCAGGCGCATCGCGATCGTCCTCCCGTCGCTGGGAGCGGGC
>CAYZDQ010000244.1:0-4594 GCA_964476955.1 uncultured Anaerolineaceae bacterium | reverse complement strand
GCAGACGCGAATCGCTCATGTGGTGGGCGGAACCGCCCACGAGGAAGTCGCGGTACTGGAAGACGCGGTCCTCGACGTCGAAGTCGCCACCGGGGAGCTGCTGGACCGTGTAGGTGCCCATGACGGGCCCGATCGAGGCCTCGGTGTCGGTCGTCGAGGGCACCGCGGCCATCGCCGTTCCGCCCAAGAGGGAGAGGATCGCGAGCAGGAGCGTGGCGATCCGTAGGGCGCGCATGTCGTGCCTCCTTGACATGGCGCGGGTCGGTTTCGCCAGTGGCTCGGTGCGACCCAGGCGGCCAAAGTACGCGAGTCGCGCTTCACAGCCTCCCGCCAGACCTCTCAGGTTGCGCCACCCCTCGCACTCGGCACAAGAGTCCTACGGGCTGTTTCGGGGTGGATTTCAAGTCGCCTTGATATGTGGCTACAGGGAGCCGAGCTCCAAGAGGATCGCGGGTGTCCGGGAGACGTCGCCGCGCGCGAGCACAACGGGCCGACGACCGGTGTCACCATGCTGGTATCTGCAGCATCGGGGGGTTGCCATGGGTGACCCGATCCAACATCACATCGGCAGCCTCGCGGGAGCGGTCGCACTGACGATCGCACTCGCTGTTGCCTCAGCCGGGCCTTCGCTCGCAAACGATGGAGACGATCTCGTCGAACGCACCGACACGCTGTATCGGCTCCTGCCCGACCAGGGCGTCGTGCACGTCGATTCGACGGTCACGCTGGCCAACAAGAGCAAGCCCGTCGTACGTACAGGCCCCTGCAAGAACGGCAATGGCAAGTGCGGGAGCCCGCCAGGTTCGAGGCTTGGTCCTACAGACTGCTCGTGCATGCGTGCTACGCCGAAGCGAAGCGACGGCCGAGGTGGATCCCCGAGACGGAGATCCCGGTCATACGCGATCCGAGCGCGACTGATGCGTTCGCCACGGTCCTCGACCGCGACGAGCTGGAGCGAGGCTTCCGGCACCTGACTGTCGATCACCGGGTCGTCATCGTCATGCATTACCTGCTCGACATGACGCTGCCCCAGGTCGCCGACGTCCTCGACATCCCGCTGGGCACCGTCAGCTCCCGGCTGGACCGCGCCATGAAGTCGATGCGCGCCGCTCTCGGTGTCGAACCTCAGGCCAGCGCCGTTCCCCAGGAGGCCACGCGATGAACGACGAGCAACTGGGCCTGCTGATGGAGTCGTGGCTCAAGGAAACCGACAGTCCTCCTGGTGACGTCGGACGCAGCACAGCGCAGATCGAGTCGCGCCTGCCGCAGACACGCCAGCACAGCCGCTGGTGGCCCTTGCCCTCCCATGAACGCCTGCCCGCACCGGTCGCCGGACGTTCGCCGGCAGGAGGTTCCTCGATGTTCTCCGCAGTCAAGTTCGTCGCCGCAGCCGCCATCTTGGCGCTGTTCGGTGGCTTCCTCCTATCAGGCATCCTCACCACGCCGCAGGACGCCGAGATCCTCCCGGCGGCCGTGACCGAGTCGCCCTCGCCGATGGTGACCGAGGAGTCGTCCTCCAGTATGGATGCCTTCCCGACGGGCTACTTCGTCTCGGTGGACACCGGCCGCGTGACGCTGGAGTTCCAGGGGGACGGGACCGGGATGACCCACAGTGCCGCGCTGAACTCCACCACGCCCTCCACCATGCCCTTCACCTATGCCGTCGACGGCAACGTCTACACCGCAGTGAAGGGCGGGTCCGCGGTGCTACGGGTGGAATCAAAGAAGGTCGGCTCGGCGACCTACCGCTGGGACTACGACGGCGAGCGGCTGGCCTTCGAGTTGATCGGCGAAGACACCGAAGACCGTCGGAAGTCGCTCCTGGCGAACAACACGTTCCGGTCGATCGAGGACCCGCAAGTCGTCATGGTCGCGACCTTCGATCTCGACGTCGGGGACCCCATCAGGGCATGGCTCGCCTTCGTCCCTGCGGCCGAGGTTGGCCCTGACGCGTACACCAGCAAGGCGGAGTATGCCGATCGCGTGGTGGCGGTCCCCATCGCGAAGGGCCAGCCCATCACACCTGACCTGCTGGAGCCGATGCCGGTGGCCGACTCACCGGAGCCCTGAAAGAGGCCGCGACGTCGGGCAAGTCGGCTAGCCCGCGTACCCCATCAGCCGGGGCACGAACAGGACGATGTCCGGGAACAGGATGAGGATGACCAGGGAGACGATCATGATGGCGAGGAAGGGCCAGATCTGCCTGATCACGTCCTGTAGCGGGGTCCCCGTCGTGCTGGACACGATGAACAGCAGCACACCGAACGGCGGAGTCGAGAGCCCGATCATCATGTTGAGCACGATCACGACTCCGAAGAAGACCGGGTCGATGCCCACCAGCCGCATGACCGGAAGCACCACCGGAACCATGATGAGCAGCAGGACCATCGTGTCGAGGAACATGCCCATCACCAGGAACAGCAGGTTGATGAGGATGAGCAGGACCAGCGGGTCGTTCGAGACCGACAGGATGGCATCTGCGAAAGCCCGCGGGATACCTTCGATGGCCACCGCGTAGTTGATGATGAAGGCCCCGGCCACGATCAGCCCGACGGTCGCCGACTGGCGAACGGTCGTCTGGAACATCGAGAAGAACCCGTTCCAATCGAGGGCCCGGTAGACGAGGAACGCCAGCACGAGCGCATACATCGATGCCACGGCCGCGGCCTCGGTCGGCGTGAACACGCCCGAGTAGATCCCACCCAGGAGGATCACCGGAGTCAATAGCGCTGGTGCGGCCACCAGGAACCGCCCCACCGTCTGGCCCAGGCCCGGCCACATCTCCCTGGGGTATCCGCGCCGCCTGGCCAGGAAGAAGACCAGCACCATCTGCATGCCCGCGAGCAGCAGCCCCGGGAGCATCCCCGCAGCGAAGAGCATGCCCACGCTCGTCGCGCTGAGATAGGCGTAGATGACCATCGGGATGCTGGGCGGGATGATCGGCCCGATAGTGGACGTCGCGGCGGTCGTGGCACACGCGAAGTCCTTGGGATATCCACCGTTGGCCATGGCCTTGATCTCGACCAGGCCGGTTCCGCTCGCGTCAGCCACGGCACTGCCGCTCATGCCGCTGAAGATCACGCTGTTGACCACGTTCACCTGGGCCAGGCCGCCAGGCATGCGCCCGACGATGGCATGTGCGAAGTGGAAGATCTTCTCCGTGACGGTCGAGTCGTTCATGATCTGCGCCATGAAGATGAACAACGGCACCGCCAGGAGGACGAACTTGGAGTAGAGGCCGTTCATCGTCACCTGGGCAAAAAGACCGAGGTCGGTTCCGCTCGCGACCAGATAGACGATGCCGGCGGCCATCATCCCGTAGGCCAACGGGATGCGGATGAGGAATGCGGTGATGAAGACCAGCAGCAGCAGGGCGAAGGCGACGCTCATGCGCGTTCCGCTCGTTCAGCCCACTCGCGTGAGATGTCACGGATGTCGATGACGAGCAGGCGCCCCCGATGCACGACGGTCGCCACCAGGAACCAGAGGACCACGGTGAAGGCGAGGTCGAACTTCAGCGGCAGACCCGTGACGGAGTCCGCACCGATGAACACCAGGTAGTCCCACGTGGCGGGGATCGGCAGGGCGAAGGCGACGACGAGGAGCAGGTTGCCGACCATCCTCGATGCACGTTGCCATCGAGGTGACATCCGCCTGTAGAGCAGATCGAACTGGATATGCTCATCGGCCCAGTTCGGCAGCCCCGCGGCGATGAGCACGGTCCAGATGAAGGCGATAGCCGCCGCGTTGACGGTCCAGATCAGGGGGTCGTTGAGGACGTATCGCCAGAAGACGCCGACCAGGAT
Source organism: uncultured Anaerolineaceae bacterium (assembly GCA_964476955.1). Classification (GTDB taxonomy): domain Bacteria; phylum Chloroflexota; class Limnocylindria; order Limnocylindrales; family CSP1-4; genus JAFMJV01. The sequence continues at coordinate 788 of CAYZDQ010000244.1, read as the reverse complement.
CGACGTGAACATGATCGTGAAGAAGACCATGGCCACGACTTCCTCGACCCGCTCCACGCGGGTGGTCGTCCGCGGCTCGTCACCGGGCCAATCAAGAAGATCGCCGGTGTCCGGAGGTTTCGTGCCGAGGCGAACCTCGGAGACGAACCTGGACACCAGCGATCCCTTCTGACTCACTCGCGAACCCCGACCTGCTGTGGAGCGGGCATGCCGCTACCGGCTGGACGAACCACAGCGGTGGATCGCCTTTCGTTGGACGGTCCGCTACTCAGTAGCGAACCGTCCTTCGGGTCACACCCACCGATATGCAGCAGGGCGACGATCCCGGCGCGGAGCTAGCCGGCCAGGTCCTGGATGATGTCGTAGTGCCCCTCGCTGAACGTCGAGGTGAGCTCCTCGTTACCCAACAGCTCGTCGAGCACGTGCGTTCGGAAGGCATCACGATCGGGCTCGTAGACATCAAGCCCTTCCCCTTCGAAGAAGGACACCAGGTCCGCCTCGGCCTGGAGGGCGATGTCCGTCGCGTAGTCGCGAGCTCCGAGCCAGGCTTCGGTGACCAGGTTCTGCTGGTCCTCGCTGAGCGACTGCCACACTTCCTCGTTGATCGTGGGCCAGACATCGTTCACCAGGTGGCCGGTGAGGACGATCTGGTCGGTGACCTCGTAGAACTTGGCGTTGAAGTTCGTCGGGAGCGGGTTGTCCTGACCGTCGACCGTGCCGGTCTGAAGCGCCAGGTAGAGCTCGCCGAACGCGATCGGCGTGGGATTCGCTCCAAGAGCCTCACCCAT
>CAYZDQ010000243.1:0-4607 GCA_964476955.1 uncultured Anaerolineaceae bacterium | reverse complement strand
GGCACCACACCCGTGCCGTACCAGGGGAAGAGGAAGGGCAGATAGGCGTCGCCGGGGAGGCCTGCGAGATGCGTCTCCATCTTGGCCGTCTGGAAGGCGAGCTGCGTCTCGTATGCGCCCTCGTCGAAGTAGTCCGGCGGGATCAGTGCCGGATCCTCCCCGGTGATCCAGTAGTTGACGTCGCCGATGAGGACCGGCACGCGCTCGACCGCCTCGTGGCGATACGCGGCACCGATGTGCGCGAGGACCTCGTCGGTGCGTGTCGGGTCGATCTCGATGCGTGGGCCCATGGCACCTCCTCCACCGGCAGCGTCTGGGCAGGGCGCCGCCAGCGACAGTGCCGAATGGGGCGCCGATCGGGCCCGAGCGTCAGCCCACGCCGTCGGCGACCGGCTCCTCGGGGTCCCCAGGCGTTCGCGCGCGCCGCTGGCCAGCCAACAGCACCACCACGATACCGACGGTCGTCACCAGCACGCCGGCGATGTCGAGCGCTGTGATCACCTCGCCGAGCACGATGATGCCGGCGATGACGCCGACCACCGGTGCCCCCAGGTAGCCGATACCGGTGGTCAGAGGGCCCAGAGCCTTGACGATCATCTGCGAGGCCCAGAAGGCGAAGGCGGTGGCCAGCGGGCCCGAGTAGAGCACCACCATGATCGTCTGCAGATCCCATTTGATGTCGAGCAGGCGGTCGCGCTCGAGCACGAGCATGAACAAGACCATGGGCACGAGTGCCACCAGCAGCTGCCAGATCTGGGTGTCGAAGGGCGTGCCCCTCCACGGATGCATGCGCACGTGGACGAGCGCCACGGATGCGCCGATCGCGCCCAGCACCAGCAGCAGACTGCTCAACAGCGCGCCATCCGCGCCCCAGTCGATGGCTGCGGGGTTCAGCAGCAGGGCCAGTCCGATGAGGCCCAGAACGAGGCCCACGGCCTCTGCGCGCGTGGGCAGCACCCGGGCCACCACGGCCATCACCGGCACCACCCACAACGGGATGGTGTAAGCCAGGATCGCTGAACGCCCGGCCGGGATGTGCGGCAGCGCCAGGTTCATGGTGATGATCAGCAGGGCCACCGCCAGCAGGCCGTAGCTGAAGATGATGGGCAGGTCCTCGCGATAAGGCCGCCTGGCCCGGCCCGTAGCGACCATGAGCACCGCCAGCACGGCCATACCCGTCGCCAGTCGGAGCACGCCGTAGGTGAAGCCCGGGATCGTCTCCAGCCCCACCTTGACCACGACCCAGTGGCTGCCCCACACCACGACGAGGCCGACCAGCAGCAGCCAGGCGCGGGTCACGAGTGCGGATCGACGGTGGTCACCACTCGAGGGTAGCGACCACGCCAGCCCGGCGGGTGCTCAGCCGGCGGACGACCCCGCGCCGTAGTGCAGGGCCGTGTCGAAGGCGGCCTCGATGTTCTCCGGCGGCACGAAGGCCTGGATGTTATGCACCGTGTTGAACACGAAGCCACCGCCGGGGGCGAAGTCGTCGATGCGTCGCTTGACTTCGTCGCGGACCTGCTCGGGTGTGCCGAAGGGCAGCACCTTCTGCGTGTCCACGCCGCCACCCCAGAAGACGATGTCGTCGCCGTAGGCCTTCTTCAAGCCGGCGCTGTCCATACCCTCGGCGCTGACCTGGACCGGGTTGATGATGTCCACGCCGATCTCGATGAGATGCGGGATGAGCTCGTAGACCGCTCCACAACCGTGGTAGAAGATCTTCGCGTCCGTGCGCTCCTTGATGGCCGCGAAGAGCCGCTGCTGGCGCGGCTTGATGACCTCGACGTACGAGTCGGGGTTGATCATCCAGCCTTGCTGCGTGGCCACGTCGTCCCAGAAGGTGAAGACGTCGATGAGCTCGCCGACCTGGGCCAGGTAGCGGTCGACCGCCTCGATGTAGATGTCGGTGATGCCGTCCGCCAGCCGGTTCGTGAACGACGGTTCCATGAGCATGGCCATCATGAACGGCTCCATGCCCATGACCCGGCAGGACTGCTCGAAGATGCCACCACCGATGACGCCCGAGCCGACCAGCGCGTAGTCGGTCGTGGCTCGCAGCTCCTGCGCGCGTGCCTTCAGGCCGGCGATGAGCTCGGGCGGGTCGGGCTCGGGCCACTGGTAGGCATCGAGCGCCGCGTCGGTCATCTCGGTGATGGGGAAGTCGACCCAGTCGTAGTAGAGCGGCTTCTCCTTGGGCATGCGCATCTTGGCGCCCCAGCGGTCGTACATCGCGAGGTACTCGCCCTCGTCGATGATCTCGACACCGGAGATGTGGGTCGGGGGCAGTTGCACCATGCGCGTGTCCACGCCGAAGCGCGTGAGCACATCCTCACCCACGTACGGCAGCTGCTGGACCTCGTCGTAGACGATGATCTCCTCGGCCGGCAGACCCAGGTGCTCACGCAGCGGCTCGTAGGCTGCCTTGGTGATGGAGGTCACGATCGAGGAGCCCATGTCGATGGGGATCCGATCGGACTCGGTGTGGTTCAACGCGGCCAGGATGCGCTCGCGTGGTGTCATCTGTGGATCTCCCCCTGGTGGCTAGGCCTGCGCCGTGCCGAACGTGTAGGCGGCGCCGGGTGTCTCGACGAACAGCGTGTGGAGCTCCGCATCTCCGAAGCCCAGCTCGTCGCGCATGCGCTGGCTCCACTCGCCCAGCAACCAGGCCCAGCCAGGCCAGCCGCCGAACTGCGTCCAGTACTTCTGCCGGGCCGCGTCGAGCCCGATGGTGATGTGCCCGAGCAGCCCATCCTCCGCGGCCCAGCCCAGGAGCTGCAGCGTGCCGTTCTGCTGGTCCTGGCCCCAGCGCATGTGCTGGTCGTACTCGACGCGCGCGCCGGTGGCGGCGATGTCGCGCATGTAGGCCCGGTCGACGATCTTGTCGGTGTGGCTGAGCACGATGTGGGCCGGGTCCGCGCCGCGCGATACGAGGAACTCGACCTGCTCGAGCGCGCCGGTGCCGTGCTCGCAGTGAGTGAGGATGGGGCAGCCGGTGCGGTGCTGGGCCATGCCCGCGGCCGCGAAGACGACCTCGTCACGGGCGGTCAGCCCGTCGGTGGAGCCGGCGATCTTCATCACGCCGGCCTTGTGCGGGGTGCGCTTCACCACCGGGCCGTTGTAGTCCAGCTCGTCGATGCCCTCGGTGATGTCGGCCACGAACAGCTCGGCGATCTCCTCGGCCGACAGACGCACGGACCAGTGGCGGTCGTGGTAGTAGCGCTGGTGGTGCAGCCCGGAGGGGGCGATGACGTTGACCCCACTCCGGCGCGCGATGTCGGCCAGCATGAGCACGTCGCGGCCCGCGTCACAGGGCATGGCGTCGACGACCGTGCGCAGGCCCAGCGCCTGGGCCGGGGCCAGCTCGGCCACGGCCTTGCCCACGTCAGCGAGGTCGAAGTCCGGCTGGTACTCGATCGGCCGGCCGCCGTGGATGACGAGGTGCTCGTGGGCGTAGACGATCCCGAGCTCGGCGGGTGCGATGTCGCCGAGGACGGTCCGGGCGAAGGGCATGGTGCCTCCTATGGGCATGGGCTGAGGGTGGTGGTCACGACGCAGGGGTGGCGTCGGCAACCGTCTGCATGACGCGAGCGACGGCGCCCAGGACTCCGGCATGGACGGAGCGCTCGGCGCGGAGGATGGGGATCACGCGTTCCTTGGGGTAGTGGAAGGCGTAGCGGTCGACATAGGCCTGGACCTGGGGCAGGAAGTGATCGGCCTGGGCCATGGGACCGCCACTGAGCACCACCACCTCGGGATCGTAGGCGTGGATGGCGGTGACGATGGTGGCGCCGAGGTCACGACAGAAGTGCTGCATGATCTCCTGGGCCACGCGGTCACCGGCATCGACGCCCTCCACCAGCGTCCTGAAGGTGATGGCGCCGGGATCGTGCTGGTAGGCATCGGTGATGGTGGAGGGGACCTTGCGGGCGACGTAGTCGCGCATGCGTCCGACCACGGCGTTGGCCGAGACCAGCGTCTCGGCACAGCCGACGTTGCCACAGAGGCAGGTGCGGCCGCCGATGGCGATGGTCGAGTGGCCGAAGGAGACGCCACCGGCGAGGTTCCTCGTCGCGAGTGGGCGGCCGCCGATGATGGCGCCCGCGCCGATGCCGGTGCCGATGGTCAGCCCGACCACGTCCTCGTAGCCCTGGGCTACGCCGAAGCGCCACTCTGCGAGCGTGGCCGCGGCGCCATCGTTGATGCAGCGGACCGGCACATCGAGGTGCACCTCGAGCTGGTCGCGCATGGGGAAGTCCTCGATGCCGGGCACCTTGCCGGGCAGATTGCGCACGCCGAAGCCCGGCTCCACCAGGCCGGGTGCCGCGATACCTACGCCCCGCAGGCCCTCGCGACCGTTGGCAGCCATGGCCCCGTCGGCGTAGGCCAGCATGTGCTCCCAGACGCGCTCGAAGGGCTGGTGGTCGGTGTCCTGGACGTGGGCCTCACTGACCGCGCCGGCATCGTCCACGACGCCGGCCTTGGTGCGCGTGCCGCCGATATCGAAGCCGAGCCACCAGGAGCCCGATCCGGAAGTGGGCTGTTCCATGCCCTGACGATACCGCTCCGGGAGCCCGCCTCAGGCGGGCACCTCGAGAACGGCGCCCAGG
>CAYZDQ010000242.1:0-4622 GCA_964476955.1 uncultured Anaerolineaceae bacterium | reverse complement strand
CTTCCACGTCGGCCTGATGGCCGGTGATGAGCTCTGGACCGACGAGCGCGTGACCAAGGTCTTCGAGTACTGGCGCGACAACATCGTGCCGTTCTCGCAGCCCGGCGCCCTCGGCCGCACCTGGCAGGAGGCCGCGCAGAGCCTGCTCAACAAGGAAACGGCGATGTACTTCCTCGGCACATTCGCAGCCGAGCAGTTCCCCGCCGAGGAGCAGAGCGACCTGGACTTCTTCGCGTTCCCGCGCCTGGGAGCCGAGTTCGACGCTGTGATGGGCATCGACGCCCCCGTCGACGGCTTCATGCTGAGCAAGGATCCGGCCAACCCCGAGGCGGCCAAGGCCTTCCTCCAGTGCATGAGCAGCGGTGCCGCGCAGATCACGTACCTGACCGGCAACCCGGCCGCAGGCGTGGCTGCGGGCAACGACGCTGACACCAGCGGCTACACCGAGCTGCAGAAGAAGTCGGCTGAGATCATCGCCAACTCCGGCAAGATCGCGCAGTTCCTCGATCGCGACACGCGACCGGACTTCTCCGGCCCCAACGCCATGCAGGCGTTCCTGCAGGACTTCCTGCAGTCACCCGACCAGGACCTCATGGGCCTCCAGGAGGCCATGCAGGGTTACTGGGATAGCCTGCCCCCGCTCTAGCAGTCAGCTAGATCTAAGCCAAGCCAACCCAAGCGATAGGTGATATCCGGTGACCAGCAACGTCGCCGGGACCCCGGCCCCCGCCAATGCGGACTCCGCGGCGGCGGGGGCTTCGGCTAAGCAGGGGCCGCCCGGCAAGAAGCGCCGTTACAGCCCCCTCAGCCGTCGGGACCGGCTGACCCTCGCCCTCATGGTGGGCATCCCCACATTCGTGGTGGTGGTGTTCATCGCGCTGCCCACGCTTTTCTCGATCGGTCTCTCGTTCACGTCGTGGACCGGCATCGGAGGGCTCGACACGATCCAATGGGTCGGCCTCAAGAACTATCAGAACCTGGGCATCGTGCCTGTCAGCCTGGACCCGCTCGAGTTCAAGGGCGTGTACCGGCCGTTCTGGCCGGCGGTCCAGCACAACATCATGTTCCTGGTGTTCTTCGGCTTCGTGGCCACACCCATCGGCATGTTCTTCGCGGTCCTGCTGGACAAGAACATCCGCGGCACGCGCTTCTACCAGAGCGCGCTGTACATGCCCGTGGTGCTGTCGCTGGCTATCGTCGGCTTCATCGCCATCCTGTTCTACTCACCCGACCAGGGCTTCCTGAACAACCTGCTCGGCACGACCTCCAGCGACCCGGGCTTCATCGACTGGCTGGGCAATCGCGACATCAACATCTGGGCCATCATCATCGCGGCCAGCTGGCGCCACATCGGCTATGTCATGGTCCTCTACCTCGCAGGCCTCAAGAGTGTCGATCCCAACCTGCGCGAGGCGGCCCAGATCGACGGCGCCAATGAGCGCCAGACGTTCCGCTACGTCGTCTTCCCGGTGCTGCAGCCGATCAACATCGTGGTCGTAGTCATCACCGTGATCGAGGCACTCCGAGCGTTCGACATCGCCTTCCTCGTCAACCGCGGACTGAACGGTCTGGAGCTGTTGTCGATCCTCGTCACCAACAGCATCATCGGCGAAGCGAGCCGCATCGGCTTCGGTTCGTCCATCGCCGTCGTCCTGCTCGTCATCTCCATCGGACCGATCATCTTCTACCTCGCCCGCGCCCTCCGGGAGACCCACGAATGACCGCCACGACACCCCCCGCTGCAGCCGGACGCCACTACAACTGGAGGCGCTGGGCGCTGCAGGCCTTCCTCATCACCATGGCCATCCTGTGGCTGTTCCCCATCGCCTACGCGATCATGACCTCGTTGCGCCCGTACGAGGAGACGGCGGTCAACGGCTACGCCTCGATCCCGGCGCTCTCGGACCTGTCGTTGGACAACTACGTCACGGCCTGGACGCAGGGCGACCTGCTGCATCACTTCTGGAACACGGCCATCATCGTCATCCCGGCGGTCATCATCGTGCTCTTCCTCGGTTCGATGATGGCCTTCACGGTGTCGCGCTACAGCTGGAAGTTCAACCTCTCGTTGCTGATGCTGTTCACGGCGCTGAACCTGCTGCCACCGCAGATCGTCATCACCCCGCTGTTCCGCATCTACCTGTCGATCCCGATCCCGGAGATCCTGCCGGGCATCCCCACCGACAACGGCCTGCTCTACGACCAGATCATCGGCATGGTGCTCATCCACGTCGCCTTCCAGCTCGGTTTCGTGACGTTCGTGCTGAGCAACTACATGAAGACGTTGCCCAAGGAACTCAACGAGGCTGCGATCGTAGACGGCGCCTCGGTGTGGAAGACCTTCTGGTCCATCATCCTGCCGCTGACCCGGCCAGCCCTGGCCGCCCTCGCCACACTGCAGGTGACCTGGATCTACAACGACTTCTTCTGGGGGCTGATGTTGATGTTCACCGGTGACAAGTTCCCTGTGACCTCTGCCCTCAACAACCTCAAGGGCCAGTTCTTCGTCAACAACCACCTCATCGCCGCGGGCTCGATCCTTGTGGCCATTCCCACGCTGGTCGTGTTCTTCGCGCTGCAGAAGCACTTCATCGCCGGCCTTACTCTCGGCTCCACCAAGGGCTGACTCGGGCGGCGACCAAACGAACAAACCTCGCGAAACGGCTCCCGGATCGACCGGGGGCCGTTTCCGATTCCAGGGGAAGGGGCCTCAGCCCTCGACGAAACCGGCGCCGACCCGGGCGTTGACGATCCAGATCCGCGGCATGCATCCTGTGCGCGCGGGGTACTCGCGCTCGACCACCTGTCGCAGCGCCTCCACGGCATCGTGTCGAACCATGCTGATGGTGCAGCCGCCGAAACCGCCGCCGGTCATGCGCGAGCCCACGACACCGGGCACGTCCACGGTGATCTCGACGAGGGCGTCGATCTCGGGACAGGTGATGACGTAGTCGTCACGCATGGAGGCCTGGCTTCCGGCCATCAGCTCGCCCAACGCCGCGTGATCGTCCGAGCGGAGGGCCGCGACCGCCGCCAACACACGCTGGTTCTCCGTGAGCACATGGACGGCGCGCCGGTAGTCGACCGGATCGAGCCCGTCACGGTAAGCCTCGAGTCGCGCCATGTCGACATCCCGCAGCAACGTCACCGCCGGATCGTCGGCAGCGACCGCGGCCACCACCCGCTCGCAGGCGGCGCGGCGGTCGTTGTACTCGTTGTCGGCGTGCCCGTGCGAGACGCCGCTGTGGATGACCACGAGCGCCAGCTCCTCGGGCAGGTGCACCGGCTGCCACTCGGTCGAACGGCAGTCGAAGAGCAGGGCGCTGCCCTCCACGCCACAGGCCGACGCGAACTGGTCCATGAGCCCGCACATGACCCCGACGTGCTCGTTCTCGGCGTACTGGGCGATCCTGGCGATCTCCAGCGGCGAGGCGGCCGGGCTGGTCGGTGCGGAGAGTGCCCAGGCCGTGGCCACTTCGAGTGCTGCCGAGGAGGAGAGGCCCGAGCCGATCGGCAGGGTGCTGTGGAGGATGCCGTCGAATCCGCCGATGGGCTGGCCATGCCGGGCCAGGGACCAGGCGGTGCCGGCGATGTAGTCGTGCCAGGCGTCGCCCCGGGGCGGGAAGGGGTCGAGTCCGATCGTGGCCGACTCGTCGTTGTCCAGGCGCGTGATGCGGATCCGCGGCTCGTCGGTCGGTAGCACGGCCATGCGCACATCCATGTCGATGGCGAAGGGCAGCACGAAGCCACCGTTGTAGTCGGTGTGCTCGCCGATGAGGTTGACCCGGCCGGGAGCGCGGACGATGACGACCTCGTCTTCACGTCCGGCGATGGCCGGATAGGCCTCCGCGAGGCGCTGTACGAGCTGGTGAGAGGAAAGGTCCGCTGGCGTGTTCACGATTCGATGGTATGCGCCGTCACACCCGTGCGCACGGAGTTCTGGTACCTTCGCCGCGCCGTGAGTCGTCGAACACACCTGATCGCTACGCTCTGCCTCGCGTTGCTGCTGCCTGCCTCCGTGGCGGCCCACGACGAGGCAGTGCCATCACCGGAGCCCGTGGCCTCGGCGACCGCCACCCACGCCACACCGGTACCCTCGGTCCTCCCGCAGCCCTCGGTCGTCCCACAGCCAGCGGCCGAGCCGGAGCCCGTCGCAGCTCAGCCGGCCGAGCCCCTGCCCAAGCCTGACTTCAAGGTGGGCAAGTGGAAGCTGCAGCGCTTGAAGTGGCGGGAGCTCCACCTCAACAGCGGGAACGAGCTGCCCATCGATACGGTCGGCCCACAGGACGACCGCAGCATCCCCATGCGGCCGCTGGGACTGTCGGGCGCGCTCGTCTACAACCCCACCGTCATCGCCCAGCAAGGCATGAAGCGACTCGACAGCTACAAGCAGAGCAGCAAGACCGTGCATCTGCGTCAGGCGCGCAAGTACCTCGACAAGCTGGAAGAACTCTCCGCCGGCGGCAAGAAGCGACGCTGGCAGCCGCACTGGTATCCCTATCAGGACTTCCAGCGCGGCTGGGTCAACGCCAATTCGCACGGGCTGGCGCTGTCGCTCGTCTCACGCTTCTACCGCATCACCGGCAATGAGGCCCGACTGGCCGATGGCGAACGTCTGCTCG
>CAYZDQ010000241.1:0-4658 GCA_964476955.1 uncultured Anaerolineaceae bacterium | reverse complement strand
GCGAGCGGCCTTGGAGCGCGCCATCGTCTAGGCGGCCTCGACGGGGGTCTCCTCCTTGACGGCCTCGATGGAGAGCCCGGAGTCCTCGTCTCCGTCGACAAGCACCGTGTCGACGGCCTGGAAGCTGCCCACCAGCAGCGCTTCAGCGAGGGGATCCTCGATCATCGACTGGATGACGCGTCGCAGCGGACGTGCCCCGTAGTCCACGTCGTAGCCGAGCTTGATGACGTGGTCCTTGGCCTCTTCGGTGACCTCCAGGTCGATCTCCTGTGCCTTGAGCTGGTCACGCACGCGAGCCAGCAGCAGGTCCACGATCTCGCGGATCTCTTCGACGGTGAGCGAGCGGAACACGACCTGCGAGTCGATGCGGTTGAGGAACTCGGGTCGGAAGCTCGTCTTGAGCTGCTCGAGCACCTTCGTGCGCATGCGCTCGTACTGCGCCTCGCGTTCCTGGTCCACGTCGGCCGTGACCGGGCGGAAGCCCAGCGAGGTGTCCTTGAGCAGGTCCTTGGCGCCGACGTTGCTGGTCATGATGATGATCGTGTTGCGGAAGTCCACGCGCCGGCCCTTGGAGTCGGACAGGTGCCCGTCCTCGAGGATCTGCAGGAGCATGTTGAAGACCTCCGGATGGGCCTTCTCGATCTCGTCGAGCAGCACCACCGAGTAGGACTTGCGGCGGACGGCCTCGGTCAGCTGGCCACCCTCTTCGAAGCCGACGTAGCCTGGCGGCGCGCCCACGAGGCGGCTCACGTTGTGCCGCTCCATGAACTCGCTCATGTCGATCTTGATGAGCGAGTCCTCGCTGCCGAACATGAACTCGGCCAGCGTCTTGGCCAGCTCCGTCTTGCCCACCCCGGTGGGGCCGAGGAAGATGAACGAGCCGATGGGACGCTTGGGGTCCTTGAGACCGGCCCGGGCACGACGCACGGCCTTGGAGATCTGGTCGATGGCCTCGTCCTGGCCGATGACGCGCTTGTGCAGCGCCTGCTCCATCTGCAGCAGTCGCTCGGACTCCTCCTGCGCGATGCGCGTGACCGGGATGCCGGTCCACAGCGCCACCACTTGGGCGATGTCCTCGTCAGTGACGTCCGGCGTCTCCGCCGCCATGGCCTCCTGCCAGTCGCTGCGTAGCTGGTCGGCCACCGCTTTGGCGGCCGATTCCTGGTCGCGCAGCTCCTGGGCACGCTCGTAGTCCTGGTCGTTGACCGCCGCTTCCTTCTCCTTGGCGATCTCCTCCAGCTCCTTCTGGCTGGCCTTCAGCTCCGGCGGAGCAGAGCTGTAGCGCAGGCGCACACGGCTGGCGGCCTCGTCGATGAGGTCGATGGCCTTGTCGGGCAGATGGCGGTCGGTGATGTAGCGGATCGACAGGTCCGCCGCGGAACGGCAGGCCGCGTCGGTGATCTTCACGCGATGGTGCTGCTCGAAGCCCTCGCGGATGCCGAAGAGGATGTCCACGGTCTGCTCCCGCGTGGGCTCCTCCACCATCACCGGCTGGAAGCGACGCTCGAGGGCGGCGTCCTTCTCGATGTACTTGCGGAACTCCTCGAGCGTGGTCGCGCCGATGCAGTGGAGCTCACCGCGCGCGAGCATCGGCTTGAGCAGGTTGCCGGCGTCCATCGCGCCCTCGGCCGCGCCGGCGCCCACGAGCGTGTGCAGCTCGTCGATGAAGAGGATGGCGTCGTTGGTGCTGCGCAGCTCCTCGATGATCTTCTTGAGCCGCTCCTCGAACTCACCGCGGTACTTGGTGCCGGCCACGAGCGAGCCGATGTCGAGGGTGAGCACCCGCTTATCGGCAAGGGTCTCAGGGATATCACCGCTGACGATGCGGTGGGCCAGGCCCTCCGCGATGGCGGTCTTGCCCACGCCGGGCTCGCCGATGAGGGCCGGGTTGTTCTTGCGCCGCCGCGAGAGGATCTGGACGACGCGCTCGATCTCCTTTTCACGACCGACCACCGGATCGAGCTTGCCCGTGCGGGCCGCCTCGGTGAGGTTGATGCCGAGCTGGTCCACGGTGGGCGTCTTGGAGCCGGAGCTGCGCTTGCTTTCACTGCTGGCGCCGCTGGGGCCCGTGGCGCTCGACTGGCTGAGCACGCGGATGACCTCGTGGCGGACCTTGTCGAGGTTGACCCCCAGTGACTCGAGCACGCCCGCGGCGATGCCCTCCCCCTCACGCACGAGGCCGAGGAGCAGGTGCTCGGTACCGATGTAGTTGTGGCCCAACCGGCGGGCCTCGTCGATGGCCAGCTCGATGACGCGCTTGGCCCGCGGGGTCAGGCCGACCTCGCCCACCACGGGACGGTCGCCGCGGCCGATGATGAACTCGACGGCGGTACGCACCTTGGGCAGCTCGACGTTCATGTTCTCGAGCACGCGCGCAGCGACGCCCTCCCCCTCGCGCACGAGGCCGAGGAGCAGGTGCTCGGTACCGATGTAGTTGTGGTTGAAGCGCTGCGCTTCGTCCTGCGCGAGCGTCAGGACCTTGCGAGCGCGGTCGGTGAACTTGTCGAACCGATCCATAGGGATGTGCGACGACTCCGGATACAGGCGGCCCCTTGACGGCCGTCGGGCCATGCTACCACCGCATCTCGCCGAAACGGTCGCTCAGCGGTCGCGCGCGGCAGCCGACGCCAGGGAGCCATCACGCACACTGAAGCGCCGCGCGCCTGCGTCCGGACGGACACGGCAGCACGCAGCGCCATGCGGGGAGTGGGCGGCCGCCCCTGGGGACGGCCGTCGGAGACGAGCCCGAAGGCTAGTCCTTGTCGTCCTCCTTGACAGCCTCGGTCTCAGCCTCGGCGGTCTCAGCCGCGACCTCGGCCTCAGCGGCCTCGCGGACCTCTTCGGCGACCTCGGCCACCTCGGCGGTCTCAGCCGCCTTCTCGAGATCTTCGACCACCTCAGCGACGGCTTCGGCTTCGACCGCCTCAGCGGCTTCGACCACGGTCTCGGCCTCTACGGCCTTCTCCATGGCCTCCGCAGCAGCCTCGGGCGTCTCGGCGTGGGTAGCTTCCTTGACGTCAGCGACGACCTCCGCCTCGGCGGCCTCCTTGACCGCTTCGGCGCCCTCAGCCACAGCCTCGGCCTCGACGGCCTGCTCGACGTCAGCGGCAGCCTCGACAGCCTCCGCAACCTCGGCCACAGCCTCGGCCTCGACGGCTTCAGCCACAGCCTCGGCCTCGACGGCCTGAGCGACCTCGGCCCCGGCCTCGGACGAGGGCGTCTCGGCCTCGGCCGCATCCTGCTCAGCGATCTGCTGGCGGACCTGCGCGAAGGCAGCGGCGAGGGTGTTGTCGATGCCGCCCTCGGGCTCCTGGATGGCCTGCGAGCGGTCGAAGCCACCACGCTCACCACGCGGCCGGCGCTCACGCGGCGGCCGGGCCGGAGCCTCCTGGGCCTGCTTGAGGCTCAGGCCGAGGCGATGGCGCTCGGAGTCGAGGGAGATGATCTTGAGCTGAAGCGACTGACCCTCGTGGACGACGTCACCCGGATGGGCCACGCGCTGGTGGGACAGCTCGCTGATGTGGATGAGGCCCTCCAGACCGTCCTTGACGCGGACGAAGGCGCCGAAGTTGACGATCTTCGTGACCGTGCCCTCGACCACGTCGCCGACCTTGAGGTCCGCGACCGTCGACTGCCAGGGATCGGGCAGCAGGCGCCGGATGGAGAGGCTGATGCGTCCACGCTCGTGGTTGATGTCGATGACCTCGGCCTCGACCTCGTCACCGACCTCGTGAGAACCCTCGGGGTTGTTGACCTTGTTCCAGGACAGCTCGCTCTTGTGCACGAGACCGTCGATCCCGCCGAGGTCGACGAAGATGCCGAACGGGGCGATGGAACGGACGGTGCCCTTGACCTTCTGACCGGTCTCGAGGCTGCTGAAGAGCTCGTCGCGCTTCTCGCGGCGCTCCTCGTACAGGGCCACCTTTTCCGAAAGGATGAGGCGGTTGGCCTTACGGTTGACCTCGAGGATCTTCAGGCGCAGCTTGCGGCCGACGTACGGCTGCAGCTTCTCGGCGATCTCCTGGGCCGCGTCGCGCGGCTGGTCGTTCTGCGGACGACGCGGGAAGTCGACGATCTGGCTGATGGGCACGAAGCCACGGATGCCGCAATCGACGATGAGGCCACCCTTGTTGTGGTCGATGACCGGGGCCTCCATGATCACGCCCTCGTCGAACTGCTCCTGCATCGTGCGCCACTTGCGCTCGAGGCCTGCACGGCGGAGTGACAGGACGGCGTGGCCGTCGGTGGACTCCGGCTGGAGGACATAGACGAGGACCGTGTCGCCGACGTTCAGCTCAGGCTGGGACTCGGCGTTGCGACCGTAGAGCTCGCGGTTGCTGACGACACCCTCGGACTTGGCGCCGACGTCGACGAGCATTTCGTCCTTGTCGATGCGCACGATCTTGCCTTCGACCACGTCGCCGTGCTTGAGGCTGGGGATGTCACCGGGCTGCTCCGCGAGAAGCTCTTCCATGGTGGTGGGCTCGGGGCCCAGGTCCACGGGCTCCGGCGCCACTTCGGCAGCGGGCTCCGCGGGTGCTTCGGCGGCGGGTGCCTCGGCGGGTGCCTCTACAGCAGCGGCTTCGGCGGGAGCCTCGGCAGCAGCGGCCTCGGCGGCAGGCGCTTCGGCAGTGGCCTCGGCAGCAGCGGCCTCGGAG
>CAYZDQ010000240.1:0-4664 GCA_964476955.1 uncultured Anaerolineaceae bacterium | reverse complement strand
AGCGTGGCGATGAAGGGGGCCACGTTGAAGCGCGTGATGATGAAGCCGCTGACCGCGCCGAGGAAAGTGCCCGCTGCCAGCGAGAGCACCAGCACCATCCAGGTGTGCGGGAAGATGATCCAGTCGGCGGCTTGCAGACCCTCGTTGATGAGCAGACCCGCGACGATGCCGGTGAAGCCCACGATCGAGCCCACCGAGAGGTCGATGCCGCCGGTGATGATCACGAAGGTCATGCCGATCGCGAGGATCCCGTTGAGCGCCGTCTGCTTGATGAGGATCTCGATATTGGCGCCCGTGAGGAAGGCGTCCTCGATGATGGCGAAGATGACCACCAGCACGATGAGCGCGATCAGGGCACGGCCGCGCAAGGCCAGCTGCGCCCACTCAGTTCGCGTCCTGCCGCCCGACTTGGCGGCCGGTGCGCTGGCCGTCACTGGATCATCTCCACGGTCCCACTCTCACTCCCTGTAGCGCTGACCGCGGGCCCGTGGCCCACGGCTGATGCATCGACCAGCTCCTTCTCGGTCGCCCGGTCGCCTTCGAACTCGGCCACGACCTCGCCCTTGCTGAGCACGAGGATGCGGTCGGACATGGCCAGGACCTCTTTCAGCTCGGAGCTGACGAAGACGATGCCGAAGCCCTCCTGGGCCAGGCGGCTCATGATCTGGAAGATCTCCGACTTGGCGCCGACGTCGATACCACGGGTGGGCTCGTCGAGCAGCAGTACCCGCGGCTCGGTCAGCAGGCCCTTGGCCACGACGACCTTCTGCTGGTTGCCGCCGCTGAGCGAATCGATGTTGTTCTTCGGTTCGGCTACCCGCACCGAGAGATCACTGATCATCTGGTCGACCGCGTCCCGTTCCTTGCGCGGCGACAGGTAGCCGCGGTTGAGGTAGCGCTTGAGGCTGGCCAGGACCATGTTGTGCGCGACCGAAAGCGTGGGCACCAGGCCGACCGTCTTGCGATCCTCCGGAACCAGCACCACGCCCGCGTCGATGCGATCGGCGACCGTGGCATCAGCGATGGGCCGGCCTTCCAGCAACACCTCGCCGCTGGCCTCCGTGCGGACTCCCGCGAGCACCTCCATCAACTCTGTACGGCCGGCACCCATGAGCCCATACAGGCCCAGGATCTCGCCGGCGTGGACCTCCAGCGAGACGTGATCGACAAGGTAGCCGCCACCCACTCGCGGCAACGTGATGTCCTTCACCTCGAGCAGCGTCTCGCCGACGTCGTGCTCGGTGCGGCTGAAGAGCGAGGCCGGGGAGCGGCCGACCATCTGCTCGATGATCCAGGCCACATCCACGTCGGCGGCCTCTGCGTGCGCCACGATCCGACCGTCCCGCATAACGGTGATGCGGTCGCCTACCTGCAGCAGCTCCTCGAGCTTGTGGCTGATGTAGACGATGGCGACCCCGCGGGACTTGAGGTCGGCGATGATGCGGAAGAGGCCCTCGACCTCGGCCTGGCTCAGCGCAGAGGTGGGTTCGTCCATGATGAGCACGCGCACGTCGTGGGTCAGCGCCTTGGCGATCTCCACGATCTGCTGCTGGCCGATGGGCAGGTTGGTGACGAGCTCGTCGGGATCGATGTCCTGGCCCAATCGCTCCAGGAGCTCGACGGCCAGCACCCGTTGGGCCGAGCGGTCGATGGCCGGCCCACGGGTGATCTCCTGGGCCAGGAACAGGTTGTCCAGCACCGTCAGGTTGGTGCACAGGTTGAGCTCCTGGAAGATGATGCCGACCCCGTGCTCCGCAGCGTCGGTGACGCTTGGCAGCACGATCCGCTCGCCATCCATGAGGACGTGGCCGTCCGTCGGCTGCTCTACCCCGGCGAGGACCTTCATCAGCGTCGACTTTCCGGCGCCGTTCTCGCCGACCAGCACGTTGACCTGTCCCTCGAAGACATCGAAGGTGACGTCGTCGAGCGCAGTCGTGCCAGGGAAGACCTTGGTGATGTGCTCGGCGCGCATGGGCACGCGCAGCGACATCGGCGCTTCCGCGCTGCCAGGCGCGGCGGTCATCGCTCGGTCACCTCCACGGGCACCAGCTGGATCTCGCTCACGTCGATGCTGGGCTGGTTGAAGGTGCGCAGCGTGAACGCGCCGGTGAAGTCGAGGGTCTGCCCCAGCAGGGCCTCCTTGTCGATGCCCTCGAGGCCGGCCACGACCCTCTTGTTGATCTCCTTGGCCACCTTGCCGAACTCGGTCTGCTCGCGGAAGTCTCCGAACTCGATGAAGCCGGTGGCGTCTCGGACCGAGGACTCGTCGCTGGGGATGCGGGTACCGATCCACATGCGCACCGCCACCGGACCGTCGTAGCCCTCGACGTCGAGGCCGATGCTGCCCTTGGAGGATTCGACATCCACGTCGGTGACGGTGCCTGATCCGGCGATACGGTAGACGTGCGCCTCACCGGTGGTGATGAGGCCCAGTGCCTCGGCGACCGGCGTAAGGTCTTCGACCGGGGTCTTGCCGTCGGGCCCGGGCTCGAACTCGTTGAGCACGTTCGCAAGCGGCTCGGCGTTATCGGTGATGGCCGTTCGTACTGCGTCCCAGTTGTCGTCCACGTAGGCAACCGGGTCGAACTCGACCGTTAGCGCTTCCTCTTCCTCGACAGAGACGACGGTGAAGCCGAACAGCAGCACGGCCACCACGAACACGCCCGCGATGACGATCGCCGCCACCGCGCCCGGGCTGAGCTTGTCCCTCATGCGACCTCTGCTCCCATGTCTTGCTCGTTCGTCTCCAACAGGCGTTCCGCGGTGTAGGTATCGGTAACAAGGCAGTTGATCCAGCCGCCCACGAGGGCGGCGCGGATGGCCTCGGTCTTGCTCGGTCCTCCGGCCACGGCGATGGAGCGCGGAACGCTCCTGAGTTGCTCGAGCTCGATGCCGATGACGCGGTCGTTGAGCGGCGTCTCCGCAGGCGTGCCGTCCGCGCACAGGTAGCGCAGGCCGATGTCACCCACCCCGCCCGCCTCGCGCACGATGCCCAGGTCCTCAGGGCTGAAGATGTTGCCGCTGCTCGCGAGCAGCCCGGACGGCTCTTGCCCGCCGATGCCCACGAAGGCCACGTCGAGCCGATCCCAGAGGTCCATGGCGCGGGCCACGAAGGGGTCCTGTACGAGCACGGCGCGGGCGTCCGCCGAACCCACGCTGCTGGGTGCCGGCAGGAAGGTGCCCTCGCCGTGGAGCAGATCGGTGAGGCGTCGGATCAGGTGGGTCGCATGGCCTTCTGCGGCCGGATCGCCGCCACCGCCGAGGATCTGCACCACGCGCACATCCTTGACGCCACTCACAGGATGCATGGCATCGACCATCCCCAGCAAGGTGGCGCTCCAGGAGCTGACACCGATGATGTCGCCAGAGCGGACGGTCGTCTCCATCAGGAATGCCGCGGCGGATCCCAGCTCGCGCACCGCGATGTCATCTTCATCACCGGAGATGTCTACGATCTCGACCTCTGTAAGGCCGAAGCGTGCCTCGAGTGCATCTTCGAGGTCGGGGTTCGTGCCAGTAGGCGCTCGCACGCTGATGCGCACGATGCCTTCGTCCTGGGCGCTCTTCAGCAGGCGGCTGACCTTCGGTTGCGAGAGGCGCAGTCGCGTGGCGATCTCGGGCTGCTTGAGGCCCACCTCGTAGTAGAGCCGCGCGACGCGCGTCATGAGACGTAGCTCGTCAGCTCTTGCCATGTCAGCCTGCGAGGATCTCGCGGGCCGCGGTAGCGATACCGTCTGGCGTGAGCCCGGCCTGTTCGAAGAGGAAGGCCGGTGAGCCGGTGGGGCAGAAGCCCTCGAAGCCGAGGATGCTCATGGGCGCCGGAGCCTCCTGCGCCACGACCTCTGCGACCGCGCCCCCGAGCCCACCGTGGACGTAGGCCTCCTCGACCGTGACGATGCCGCCGGTCTCCCGTGCCGCGGCGATCACGGCTTCTTGGTCAAGCGGCGCCACCGTGGCCATGTTGAGCACGCGAGCCTCGATCCCATCCGCGGCGAGGAGGTCGGCAGCCTCGAGCGCCCGCGCCACCATCACACCGTTGGCGACGAGCGTGACGTCGTCGCCTTCGCGGAGGCGAGCGGCTCGCCCGATCGCGAACGAGTAGTCCTCGCCGTGGATGATGGGCACGCCCATGCGGCTGGTCCGGATGAAGACCGGTCCTTCGTACTCGTAGGCCGCACGGATGGCTAGCGCGGTCTCGACCGGGTCAGCCGGGACGACGACCACGAGCCGGTCGATGGCCCGGGTCCAGGCGATGTCCTCGATGGAGTGGTGAGTGGGTCCCAGCTCGCCGTAGGCCACGCCACTGCTGACGCCGACGAGCTTGACGTTGGCGCCGGTGTAGGCCGCGTCCACCTTGATCTGCTCCAGGGCGCGGCCGGTGAGGAAGGGTGTGGCGCCGGAAACGAAGGGGATCTTGCCGCCGTTGGCCAGGCCTGCGCCGATGCCAACCATATTCTGCTCGGCGATGCCCACGTTGACGACCTGCCCGGGCAGGACCTTGTCCAGCTTGCCCACCTTGGTCGAGCCGAGGGAGTCGTTGACCACGGCCACGACGCGCTTGTCGGCCAGGGCCAGCTCCACGAGCGTGTCAGCGAAGGCGTCGCGACAGTCGTACAGCGCCGGTGCCGTCGTGGTGGTCATGCCCGGCTCCCTTCGAGTTCGGC
>CAYZDQ010000239.1:0-4680 GCA_964476955.1 uncultured Anaerolineaceae bacterium | reverse complement strand
CAGCCGGGCGGTCGCGCTCAAGTCACCCTCGACCACATCTGCGGGTCCGGTCGGACCTCGCAGGATGGAGTCGATGGCGTTGTCGAGCTCGATGGCGGTCTCGGGCGTCCTCGTCATGGCTCCAGTCGGCGGCGCACCGAGGCCAGGGCCCGATGGATGAGCACGCGCACGGCGCCCTCGGACTTGCCCATGACCTCGCCGATCTCGCGTGCGCTCAGCTCGTTGACGAAGCGCAGGATCACCGCCTGCTTGCGCTCTGGCGGCAGCTCCATCACGGCCGCCATGGCGCGCTCGGCCTCGAGGCGCGTCTCAGCCGCGGCCGCAGGATCGTCCGGTGCGCGCAGCCCGAGGGCCAGCTCGAGCGGGTCCTGGGGGTGCCGACGGTCGCGCCGTCGCTCGTTGGCGATGACGTTGCGGGCGATGGCGTAGAGCCAGACCTTGAAGGTCGACTCATCTCCCTCTCCCTGCTCGCGGAAGCGCGGCAACGCCGCAAGCGCCTTCAGGAACACCCCTTCGGTGATGTCCTCGGCCACGTGCGGATCGCGGGTCTCGTAGAGCGCCAGGCTGTAGATCTGTGCCACGTAATTCCGATACAGCTGCTCGAAGGCGTCTGGATCCCGTTTGGCAGCCTCGACCGCGGGCCGGTCCGCATCGAACGGAACGACGACAGCCGTGGACGCACTTCGCCCTCTCCCCTTCCAAAACACCGGAGAAGTCTAATCGTTACGGGGCTTGTTCCGCGTCGTCGACCCAGCAGCGAACGACATCGCCCACCGCGACCGCGCGAAGCGGTTGGCCCGGGCCCGTACGGACGAGCAGCGCACCGCTCTCGCGGTCGACACCGACGGCCGTGCCCTGCACGGTGTCGCCATCGGTCTCCACCTCCACGGTCGCACCCGTGGTGACCTGCGCGTCTGCCCAACGCAGCGCGTCGAAGTGCCCCGACTCGAGCTCTTCGTAGAGTGGCTGGAGTCGTTCCAGCCAGGCTTCGAGCAGGGCGTCTCGGTCGATGCGCCGACGACCCGAAGCCTCCGAGAGGCTCCACATCGATTCGGCCAGGTCCTCCGGATAGTCGTCTCGGGGCCAGTCGACGTTGACGCCGAGTCCCACGATCGAAGTCGCCTGGCGATCGCCCTCGAAGCTGCCCTCGGTAAGCACGCCCGCGACCTTCCGGAGCTGGCCATGGTGCACCGCGATGATGTCGTTGGGCCACTTGAGCGCAAGTCGATCCGCGGTCGGGCCGAGCAACGAGGTAGCTGCACCCGTCATGGCGATCGAGGCGATGGCCGGCAGCCGCCAGCCTTGCGCCGCGGGCAGGTTCGACGGGCGGAAGCCGGCCGATACGAGCAGCGCGCTGCCGGGCCGGTCCTGCCAGAAGCGATCGAGTCGGCCGCGCCCATCGGTCTGCACGTCCGCCACCGCCACGCAGACCTCGCCCACACCGTCCGCGAGCCAGTCGCGCACGACTGCCTGCGTAGAGCCGACGCGGTCGAAACGGTCCAGTCGCGAGATGAAGGCCATCTGTCGGTTCCCCGCCGGGCTCAGCCGGCGGACCCCTCCGCGCCGGCCTCGACCGCCTCAGGCTCCTGCAGCCGGAAGGTGCGGTGGATGGCCTTGGCCGCCTGGTCGAGCTGGTCCTCCGCGATGATGCAGGTGATGCGGATCTCCGAGGTCGAGATCATGTTGATGTTGATGCCCTCGTCGGCGAGCGCGCCGAACATCTGGGCGGCATAGCCGGGATGGTTATGGATGCCCTCACCCACGATGGAGACCTTGGCCACGGCCGGATCGGTCTGGACGTCCGCGAACCCCAGCTCACTGGAGAGCAGTTCCAGCAGCCGCTCGGTACGCGCGACGTTGGTCCGCTCCACGGTGAAGCTCATGTCCGTGCTACCGTCGTGGCCGACGTTCTGCACGATCATGTCGACGTTGAGCCCCTGGTCGGCCATGGGCTCGAAGATGGACTTGGCGATGCCGGGCCGATCGGGCACGCCCACGATGGTGACCTTGGCCACCTTGCGGTCGAGCGCCATGGCCCGAACCTTGTCTCGCAGCTCCACAGCGGAAACCTCCTGGATGCTGGTGCCTGGGTGATCGCCGAACGTGGAGCGCACCCGGATGACGACGTCGTTGACCCAGCCCAGCTCGACGGCCCGGGTCTGCATGACCTGCGCGCCCTGGTGGGCGAGCTCGAGCATCTCCTCGTAGCCGATGACCGGGATGAGCTGCGCGTCGGGGACGACGCGGGGATCGGTCGTGAAGATACCCTCGACATCGGTGTAGATCTCGCAGGCGTCGGCCCCGAGGCGAGCCGCCAGCGCGACCGCGGTGGTATCCGAACCACCACGCCCGAGCGTGGTCACCTCGGCCACGTCGTAGGATTCCGCGGTCGAGCCCTGGAAACCGGCCACGATAACCACGCGGCCGCGCTCGATCTCACGGCGCAGACGAGCCGGGTCGATGTTGGCGATGCGGGCCCGGCCGTGGATGCTGTCGGTGCGGATGCCCGCCTGCGGGCCGGTCAGCGAGATCGCTTCGATGCCCTCCGCGTGGAGGGCCATGGTCACGAGCGTGCCACTCATGTGCTCGCCGGTGGCCAGCAACAGGTCCATCTCGCGCGGATCGGGCTGGTCGGTGATGGCGGCGGCCAGCTCGGTGAGGTGGTCGGTGGTGTCGCCCATGGCGCTGACCACGACGACCAGGTCAGCGCCGTCGCGCCGATCGCGCGCGATGCGCCCGGCCACGTGGCGGATGCGCTCGGCATCGGCCAGCGAAGAGCCGCCGTACTTCTGGACGATGAGTCGGGACATGTACCTGAGTCTACGTGAGGTGAGGCGAAGTGCCGTCGGGCCGGACGTCACCGTCGGCGATGACGTGCGCACCCTCGGCGCGCACGGCCTGCACCGCCGCCCGGCCGGTCATCGACAGTGACTGCGCACGCCGCTCCATGGCGGCCGCGATCGTGGCCGCCGCCGCCACGTCGTCGCTGAAGGCGATGACGGTGGGGCCGGCGCCGGAGAGACAGGCACCCTGGGCACCGGCCGCCAGCGCGGCCTCGATGAGCTCAGGCAACTCGGGATAGGCGCGTGCGCGATACGGCTCGTGCAGCCGGTCGACGGTGGCCGGCCTGAGCAGATCGAGCCGGCCCTGGCTGAGCGCGGCCACGGCCAGAGTGGCCGCGCCCACGTTGTGCACCGCGTCGGCGAAGGGCACCGTCTCGGGCTGGGCCTGGCGCAGGGCCGGGGTGGACAGATGCTTGTCGGGGATGTACAGCGCAGCCAGCAGGTCCGCCGGCGGATCGATGCGCACCGCTCGCGGGGCACCTTCGACGGCGGTCACCACGCAGAGCCCGCCGTAGATCGCCGCGGCCGCGTTGTCGGCATGGCCCTCGGCGGCGGTCGCGAGCTCGAGGATGCGCTCCGGACCGAGCGCGCCGTCGAGCAGGGCATCGGCCGCCACCAGCCCGGCCACCGTGGCCGAAGCGGACGACCCGAGGCCGCGCGTGACCGGGATGCGGTTGTCCATACGTACGTGCCAACCGGCACCGTCGGGGTCGACGCCGGTCGATTCGATGCCCTCGATGACGGCGCTGATGAAGCGGTTGCGCCGGCCGTTGGGCAGCTGCCCCGCTCCCTCGCCACGGACTTCGACCTCGAAGAGCGGCTCCGTCTCGGGGGCCACCGCCCGGACCTCGATGATCGTGGCCAGGTCGAGGGCCATGGCCAACGCGTCGAAGCCGGCGCCGAGGTTGGCGGTGGTGGCCGGCACGTCGATGGTCACGTGGCGACCGACGAGATCTGCGCCCGAGCGCGGGGCGCTCACCAGTCGAGGGCGCCGCGCACGGCTTCGACCGTAGGCTCGGCCTCCAGCATGGGGTCGACCAGACGCATGCCCGTGTCGGGATCCTTCAACCCCAGTCCCGTGAGCACGGCCACGATGGTGGCATCGGTGTCGATGCGGCCGGCCGCAGCCGCCTTGCGCACGCCAGCTACCGAGGCCGCGCTGGCCGGCTCGCAGAAGATGCCCTCCAGGCGTGCGATGTCGCGGTAGGCCGCGAGGATCTCGTCGTCGGTGACCGAGTCGATGAAGCCACCCGACTCGTCGCGCGCGGCCAGCGCCAGGTGACGGCTGGCCGGCTTGCCGATGCGGATGGCGGTGGCGATCGTGTGAGGCTCCTCGACGTCGTGCCCCAGCACCAGCGGCGCGGCACCCTCCGCCTGGAAGCCGATCATCTGCGGCGCTGTCTCGACCAGGCCCACCTCGCGGTATTCCTTGAAGCCCTTCCAGTAGGCGCTGATGTTGCCGGCGTTGCCCACGGGGATGGCGAGATAGTCGGGCGCCCCGCCGAGGTCCTCGCAGATCTCGAAGGCGGCCGTCTTCTGGCCCTCGAGCCGGTAGGGATTGACCGAGTTGACCAGCTCCACCGGGTAGTCGGGATCGCGCTCGGCGGTCAGCTCCCGCACGATCGTGAGAGCCTCGTCGAAGTTGCCGTCGATGGCCACCACGCGCGCGCCGGCGGCATGTCCCTGGAGCATCTTGCCCGCCGCGATCTTGCCCCGGGGCAGGACGATCACGGCCTCGATGCCCGCGGAGGCGGCATAGGCCGCGGCAGACGAGCTGGTGTTGCCGGTGGAGGCGCAGATGACGTCCCTGGCACCACCTTCCACGGCCTTGGCCACG
>CAYZDQ010000238.1:0-4700 GCA_964476955.1 uncultured Anaerolineaceae bacterium | reverse complement strand
TGCTCGATGGCGCCCCCGTCGATGAGCATGCGGATGATCTCCTCGACGAAGAGCGGATTGCCCTCGGAGCGGCGCAGGATGGTGGCCCGCGTCGACAGCGGCAGGGAATCGATCTCCAGGAGGTTGGCCACGAGTCGCTCGCCCGCTTCGGTCTCGAGTGGCCGCAGTCGGACATCGACCAAGCCGTCCCCGAGTGCCTCCTGTGCTGTGCTGACGAAGCGCCAGCCCGGAGCGTCGCGTTCCTCCCGGCTGGCGATCACCGACAGGATCTGCCGCTCAGGTACCGAAGCCACGAGCGGCTGCAGCAGCTCCACCGAGGCCTCATCGGCCCAGTGCACGTCGTCGCAGACCAGGACGAGGGGCCGTCTCCTTCCGGCCGCCGTGACCAGGGCGGTGATGGCTTGGGTGTAGCGGAGCCGTAGCGTGTGTGGCTCCATGTGTGCCATCCGCTCTGCATCGGGCCCATTGAGCGGTAGCGACAGGAGATGGCGCAGCAGCGGGCCGATCTCCGCGGCGTCATCGCCGGCCAACGTGCGGAGCTCGTTGGCCAGGAGCTCGTCGGCCTCGCTCGCGGGGATGCTCTCGAGTGGATCGGGCAGGCCCACCAGCGCACGGGCCAGGTCGATGGCCAGGTGCAGGGGCAGGTTGCGCCCGTAGCTGACCGTGCGTGCCTCGACCCAGCCGAAGCCGGCCGCCTCCGCGATCTCGCGCAGCTCCCGCAGCAGCCGGCTCTTGCCGATGCCCGGCTCACCCACGACCACAGCCATACGACCGATGCCGGCTCGAACGAGCTCGAGGGTGCCGGACAACTGGCTGAGCTCGGCCTCGCGACCGACCATCGGGCTCACCAGCCCGGCGATGCCGCGACTGGACCGGAGCGCGCCGGTCCGGCTGAGGACCTCGTAGGCCTCCACCGGCTCCGCCTTGCCCTTCACGCTGACCGGACCAACGTGCCGAGCCTCGACCGCTCCGCTCAGGCGTCGGTGCGTGGCCCCGGTGATCATGATCCCGCCTGGCGGCGCCTCTGATTCCATGCGCGCGGCCACGTTCAGCGTGTCTCCGTAGATGCGCGAGTCGCGCGAGATGCCGCCGTCGGTGTCGCGCACCACGACCTCGCCGGAGTTGATGCCGACCCGGATGCGGAACTCGACGCCGCCAGATCGGAGCTCAGCCGCGAACTCATCGACGGCCGCGATCATCTCGAGCGCAGCGCTCACCGCCCGTGCCGGATCGTCCTCGTGCGCGGCGGGGAGTCCGAACAAGCCCATGAAACCGTCGCCCGTGTGCGATGCGACCCAGCCGTCGTAGCGCTCCACGGCGCCGGTCATGATGGCCATGGCGCGCTCCATGGTCATGGCCCAGTCCTCGGGGTCCATCCGCTCCGCCAGGCTGGTCGAGCCGACGACGTCGACGAAGAGTGCCGTGACCGGGCGGCGCTCGCCGGTCACGTGTTCGGGCTGCATCGGGGGGATGCTAGCGCCCGCGTAGGTGTCCGTCGACCCCTGGGTGATCCCGGAAGCCCGCCGAGCGACCGTGCCCCCTTGCCACCGCTACTCAGGCGGCTCCGCAAGATAGGCCTCGATCGTGGCCGGGCCGCCCATGACCGGGTCGCCGGGTCGGTCGCGAACAGCAAGGACCATCAGGATGTCGCGGACGTCGAATTCACACACCAGCTCGCGATGGGCGAGAACCGCGCTGCAAGCCGTCAGCCTGCCTCGCGTTCCTGAACCGGGCTCCTTGCGGCGACGTGGTCAAGGCTTGCCGTGGCATTTGCGTGAGCCCTTGTCGGTGAAGGTCTCACCTTCGACCGGGAGGAACTTCCAGGACCACGAGGACTTGAACAACCGCAGTCGCAGGACGCCCCACGCGTCATCGGAGAACACGCGGCTCTGCGGCGCCTTGGCCGCACCTTCGGGTCGGAGCGGTGCACCCCCGGTGCCGACGATGATCTGCTGAACGCCCTTCTTCCAGTCGATCGTGCCGTCCGGCCGGGTCGGGGCCATGCGTTCGTAGTTGTGCTCATGGCCGGTGACGATGAGTTCGGCGCCGGCCTTGTGGAGGAGCTTGTACAACGGCCGGACTCGCTTGTCATCGCCGTGGTACCCGCTGCTGAAGCGCGGTGTATGGAACACCGCCATCGAACAGAACGCGCCGTGACTGGCGAGTGACTTCCTCAACCAGGTGTACTGGGGGCTTCCCGGGCCGCAGCCCTCGGCCGTCTTGCAGGTCTCGCTGTTGAGGGCATAGACGCGCCAGTTGCCCACCTTCATCGAGTAGTAGCCGCGCCGATCCGGGCCAGCGCGCCAGCGGAAGTAGTCGTAGTAACCCGCGGCACCGGGCGTCTTGTACTCGTGGTTACCCGGCGTCGCTCGGGTTCGGAAGAGGAAGCGGCCCCACGTGGGTGCGTAGTACGACTCGAACTCGGCACGTGTGCCTTTCTGGTAGGCGTTGTCGCCGGCCGTGATCACCAGCCCCCCGTGACGCTCGACGAGCCGAGCGGTGAGCGCCTCACCCGAACCGGCCGTGCCGTAGGCGATGTCGCCAGCGATGAGGACCGTCCTGGGCTCGGCTGCTGCAGGTCCTGCCGTCACCGCGCCCAGCAGGACGAGGGAGAGGAGCAGTACGAAGGGGCGGCCGATGGCATGCATGAGGGTGGGCACGCCGGCACTATAGGCCAGCCCCCTTGGGCACGCATCGCGGACAGCGCATCGCGGTGCGTCCTGTCCCCAGCACACCCCCTAGATGTCTGGATCCGCTGTCCTGGGCACGCCCGCGTACCCACGCTCCGACGACAGCGACCAACCGAAGTACACCTCCCGGCGAGGTCGCGGCACGACCCCCTGCTTCGTGAAATCGATGAAGTAGTCGCGGTCGGTCGCCAGCCCGTTCCGTGAACCGTGCACGACGTACACCGCGCCATCGTCGCGCGCCCTGCGGTCCTCGAAGGGGATGCCCACCGCCAGATCGGCGTGGCCGTCACCGTCGAAGTCCGCCGATCCGAGAGCCTCTCCGAAGTGGTCGTTGTACTCCGCGCGCCCGAGGACGCCAGGTGTGTCTTGCGTCAGGTAGCGATCACCGTCGCTGCTGAGCCCTCTGCGCGAGCCGGGGAAGACGTGGACCGCACCGCGGTTCTGGTGGATGCCCTTGCCCAGGTCCGTGGATGGCGAGCCGACGGCCAGGTCGTCGCGACCATCACCATCGAAGTCGGCGACCGTCAAGGCCTGCCCGAAGCGGTCGCTGGGATGCGTCCGGTCACGGGTGCCCGCGGTGTCCTGGTTCCAGAACTCGTTGCCCTTCGCTCGCAGCCCCTGCCGTGAACCGTAGATGACGTGGAACCCGCCTTCGTTGGAGAGTGGGTTCAGGTAGTCCTCGAACCAGACACCGACGACAAGGTCGCCGAAGCCGTCGCCATCGAAGTCGGCAGCCGCCAGTGACTGGCCGAACTGGTCACGGCGCTCGGCCTGCTCGGCGATGCCTGGCGAGTCCTGGTGCCACAGCTGCGCCCCACGGGTGCTGAGCCCCCTGCGCGAGCCGTGAAGGACGTGGACGACACCGGCGCGATCGACCGCGCGGCCCTCGTACTGTGCGCCGATGGCCAGGTCGGCGAAGCCGTCGCGATCGAAGTCGGCCACGGCCAGCGCCCGGCCGAACTGGTCGTCGGCCTCTGGAACCTCTGCGATCCCCCGGCTGGCCTGGCTCCACAGCTGACTGCGCCTGGCCTTCAGGCCCTTGGGCGTGCCGTAGAGGACGTGGACGACGCCGGCGTCCGGCGCGTCCAGGTCCTCGTGATGCGCCCCGATCGCGAGGTCGGAGTAGCCATCGCCATCGAAGTCGCCGGCCACCATCGACCAGCCGAATTGGTCTCCGCGCTCAGGCCTGTCCGCGATCCCCGGGCTGGCCTGGTTCCAGACCTGCGAGCGATCAGCGCTCAGGCCGCCAGGTCCGCCATAGAGGACGTGGACCACACCGGCCTGGTACGCGCCGCGATCCTCGAACCGGGCACCGATCGCAAGGTCCGTGTAGTGGTCTCCATCGAAGTCGCCGACGCTGATGGACCAGCCGAACTGGTCGCCGTGCTGCGGACGGTCCCCGATGCCGGGACTGTTCTGCCCCCAGATCTGGCGGCGGCGCTTGTCCAGGCCGTCCACCGAGCCGTAGAGGACATGGACCTCGCCGGCGTTGACCCGGCCGTTGCGGGCATAGGGCGCCCCGATCGCGAGGTCAGCGTAGCCATCGCCATCGAAGTCCGGTCGGGGACCTTCCGCCGAGGGCGCGGGGAGCGCGGCGGCATCGTCGGGTGTATCGAGGGCATCGCCCTCGGACTGGGCTGCCGCGGCCGAGATCGACGCGGCGAGGAGGGTCAGCGCGAGGCCCAGGGAGGCCGTAGAGATCGAGAGGGCCGACCTATGCGCGATGGCTGGTGCTGGTCGCGGAGTTCGCATCTGCATCGCTCCTGGGCCTGATGTAGGCCTTGGCTGCTTGGCAGTGGATCCGACAGTGACTCGCGCATCGTCTCACGCATGCATAGTCGAGCGATCGTGAAGCCACCCGATGGCGAGCGCGACGCGGAACTCGTTTCAACCTGGGGTGATACCGCAAGATGTACCGCGCGGCTAGACTTTCTGACTCACAGCGTCAACCAAGGAGCCCGATGCTCACGATGACCAAGCCGAACGAAAGCCCGTCAACAGCCACCCACG
>CAYZDQ010000237.1:0-4704 GCA_964476955.1 uncultured Anaerolineaceae bacterium | reverse complement strand
GGCCATGGCACAGGACGGGGGCACGCTCGTCGCGGCCATCGGCGCCGAACCCGATCAGCTCGACCCGCACGTGACGTCCTCGTACAACTCCTTCCAGGTCCTTGAGAACGTCTTCGACACGCTCGTCGAGCCGGACGAGAACCTGGAGATGGCCCCGGCCCTGGCCGAGGAGTGGGAGGTCAGCGATGACGGCCTGACCTACACCTTCGACCTTCGCGACGGCGTGACCTGGCACGACGGCTCGCCGCTGACCGCCGACGACGTCGTCTACAGCTTCGGCCGCTGGGCCACCAACAACGGCTGGCGCTTCGGGACCGTGGCGGATGTCTCCGCGGCCGACGACGACACCGTCGTCTTCACGCTCAGCGCGCCCACTCCCAACCTGCTCTCACACCTCGGCGCCTACAAGGGCCTGGCCGTGGTTCAGGAAGCCAACGTCGAGTCCGGTGACGTGGCCACGAGCCCGATCGGCACCGGCCCCTTCAGCGTGGCCGAGTGGAACTCGGGTGACTCCATCGAGGTCGTTCGCAACGACGGCTACTGGGGCGGCGATGTCGCGCTCGACGGCGTGACCTTCCGCTTCGTGCCCGACCCCACGGTCGCGGTCACGAACGTGCAGTCCGGCGAGGCGCACTGGACCAGCAACCTGCCGCCGCAGCAGGTGAGCAACCTCATGGACAGCGACGAGATCGTGGTCCAGGCCGTGCCCAGCAACGACTACTGGTACTTCGCGCTGAACCAGGCCCGTGAGCCGTTCGGTGACGCGCGCGTGCGCCAGGCCCTGGCCTACGCCATCGACCGCGAAGCCATCGCCCAGGCCACCAACTTCGGCAATGCCACCGTCAACCAGACGGCCATCCCCGAGACCAGCGGCTGGTACTTCGAGTACGCGCCCTACACGCGCGATCTCGACATGGCCAAGGCCCTGCTCGAAGAGGCCGGCGTGAGCGGTCTCGAGGTCGACCTGATGGTCTCGAGCGACCACCCACAGTCGGTCACGGCCGCGCAGGTCATCGCCGCCAACGCCGCCGACATCGGCGTCACCGTCAACATTCGCCAGCTCGACTTCTCGACCTGGCTCGCGGAGCAGGGCGAGGGCAACTTCGACGGCTACCTGCTGAGCTGGATCGGCAACCTCGATCCGGGCGACTTCTACTATGCCCAGCACCACAGCTCCGGCATCTTCAATGCCCAGGGCTACAACAGCCCCGACGCCGACGCGCTGCTGGACCAGGCCGCCGCTGAGACCGACAAGGACGCGCGCAAGGCGCTCTACGACCAGGCCGCCGCGGTCATCGTCGATGACGCCAGCTACGTCTACCTCTACAACCCGCAGATCGTGCAGGGCCTGAGCCCGAACGTGGAGGGCTACACCGCCCGCGGCGACGCGGCCATCCGCTTCCGCGACGTCTCGCTGACCGAGTAGTCGCGGGGTAGCTCCCGGGAGCGCCCGGGCTCACATGCTTCGATACCTGCTCCGGCGGGCCGTCCAGGCTCTGGTCGTGCTCGTCGGGGCAGCTGTGCTCGTCTTCCTGCTGCTCCAGCTGGTGCCGGGTGATCCCATCCGCTCGGCCATGGGCACGCGCTTCAACCCAGAGGTCTACGAGGAGCTGCGTGCAGCGGCCGGGTTCGACCTGCCCCTGCACGAACAGCTCATCCACTACCTCGCCGGAGCCGCGGTCGGCGACTTCGGCGTCAGCTTCCGCAACGGCGAGAGTGTCTTCGAGCTCGTCGTCGCACGCATGCCGGCGACCATCTCGCTGGCCGTGGCGGCGATCGTCATCGCGCTGTTCATCTCCTTCCCGCTGGGCGTCCTCTCGGCCATGCGCCGAGGTACCTTCGTCGACCATCTCGCCCGCATCGGCAGTCAGGTCGGCATCTCCGTGCCCGACTTCTGGCTGGGCATCCTGCTCATCCTGCTGTTCACCAGCACGCTCCGACTGCTGCCGCCGTCGGGCTACACGCCGCTGACCGAGGACCCCCTCGACTGGCTCCGGCACGTGATCCTGCCGGCGCTCACGGTGGGGCTCATCTCCGGCTCGATCATGACCCGCTTCATCCGCTCGGCCACGCTCGAGTCCAACGACCAGGACTTCGCGCGGACGGCCCGGGCCAAGGGTCTGCCCGAGTCGGCGGTCATGCGCGACCACGTCCTGCGCAACGCGATGGTGCCCATCATCACCGTGGCCGGCATCCAGCTCGCGTCTCTGCTGGGCGGCATCATCGTGGTCGAGGTGCTCTTCGCCTGGCCCGGCCTGGGCCGGCTGACCTATGACGCAGTGCTGGCCCGCGACTACACCGTGGTCCAGGGCGCGGTCCTGCTGGTGGCCGCCATCTTCCTCGTAGCCAACCTCGTGGTCGACATGCTCTACGCCCTCATCGACCCGCGGATCCGCTACCGATGACAGCTGCAGAGGGCCGACTGGACCCGACGATCGAGACCCAGGAGCCACCCGAGGAGGGGCAGCGCTTCGCCCTGCTGGCCGCGCTCTTCGAGAGCCGGGTCACCATCGCGGCTGCCGGCTTCGTCGTACTCATCCTCGTTCTCGCGGTGGTCGGCGAGGCCATCGCGCCCTACGGCGCGAACGAGATCAACGTCATGAACCAGCTGCAGCCGCCCAACCTCACGCACTTCTTCGGCACCGATGAGCTCGGACGTGACGTCTTCAGCCGGGTCATCATCGCGGCGCGGCCATCGGTCATGGTGAGCGTGGTGAGCGTCACCCTCGCGCTGATCATGGGCGTCACCATCGGCCTCCTTTCCGGCTTCTTCGGCGGCTGGACCGACGTCATCGGGATGCGCTCGATGGACGTCATCTTCTCCTTCCCGGTGATGTTGCTGGCGCTCGCCATCGTGGCCATGCTCGGCCCCGGAATCTGGCCCGCGATCCTGGCCATCGCCGTCGTCTACACACCGTTCTTCGCACGTATCACGCGGGCGTCGGTATTGACCGTGCGCGAGGAGACCTACATCAAGGCCGCGCGATCGATCGGTGCCAGCAATGCTCGCATCCTGCGACTGCACGTGCTGCCCAACATCATGGCCGCCATCATCGTCCAGACCTCGCTGAGCCTGGCCTTCGCCATCCTCACCGAGGCGGCCCTCTCGTTCCTGGGCCTGGGCGTACAGCCGCCGACCCCGTCATGGGGCCGCATGCTCTTCGACGGTCGCGGCTTCCTGCCGGACGCGTGGTGGATGGCGCTCTTCCCCGGTGCCGCCATCTTCCTGACGGTGCTGGCCCTGAACCTCGTCGGCGACGCCATGCGAGATGCACTCGACCCGCGGCAGCGCTCGGCCATCGAAGCCCGGCGAGGCAACCTGTGAGCGCGCTCTTCGAGCTGGTCGAGTTCAAGGTGCGCATGGGCACGCGCCTGGGACCGGCCGAGATCGTCAATGGCGTGGACTGGGGAGTGGATGCGGGCGAGACGCTGGCCATCGTGGGCGAATCGGGCGCGGGCAAGTCAATGAGCGTGCTCTCGGCCACGGGCCTGGTGCCCTCGCCGCCGGCGCGTTTCGAGGGACAGGCGCTGTTCGAGGGTCGCGACCTGCTGGCCATGGCCGAGAAGGAGCGACGATCGGTCCGTGGCCGGCACATCGGCTTCGTGTTCCAGGAGCCGATGACGTCCCTCAACCCCTTGCTCACCGTGGGCCGCCAGATGACCGAGGCCGCGCGCCAGCATCTCGAGCTTTCCGCAGGCGAGGCCGACGCCAAGGCCGTGGAGCTGCTGTCCCTCGTGGGCATCCCCGAACCCGAGCAGCGCATGAAGGCCTACCCGCACCAGCTTTCGGGCGGCATGCGGCAGCGCGTGATGATCGCGATGGCGCTGATGTGCGACCCGGAGGTACTCATCGCCGACGAGCCCACCACCGCGCTCGACGTGACCACGCAGGCGCAGATCCTCGACCTCGTGAAGCGCCTGCAGAAGCGCTTCGAGATGGCCGTGGTGTGGATCACCCACGACCTCGGTGTGGTGGCCGACTTCGCCGATCGTGTGGCAGTGATGTACGCGGGCCGCATCGTCGAAGAGGCGTCGACGCGGGAGCTTTTCGCGTCGCCATCGCACCCCTACACGCGGGGCCTGCTCACGGCCCGGCCGCGATTGGGAGCGCCCGACGTGGAGCTGGCCACCATCCCCGGTGTGCCGCCCGACCCGCGGCGGCTGCCTGCCGGCTGCTCCTTCTGGCCACGCTGTCCGTATCGGTCTGACGCACGCTGCGAGACGGAGATGCCACCGCTGCGTGAGATCGCACCCGGTCACAAGGCGCGCACGTTCTACTCGTTGGAACCGTACCGCGAGGGCGGGTCATGACGACGCCGCTGCTGGAAGCCATCGACCTGCAGGTCCACTTCCCGGTGGGGGGTGGCTCGCTGGGCCGTGCCGGCTCGTTCGTGCGCGCGGTCGATGGGGTCTCCTTCCGGATCGAGCGTGGCAAGACGTTGGGGCTGGTCGGTGAATCAGGCAGCGGCAAGTCCACCATCGGCCTCTCGATACTGGGCCTGGAACGCCCGACCGGTGGCCAGGTGATCTTCGACGGCCAGGCCGTCGACTTCAGCCGCTCCGGCCTGCGGCAGCTGCGAACCCAGGCCACGATGGTCTTCCAGGACCCGAACGCCTCACTCAACCCGCGGCGCTCGGTCGGAGCCAGCGTGCGTGAGCCGTTGGAGATCCACGGTCTGCACACCGGCGGCGAGGCGCGACGTC
>CAYZDQ010000236.1:0-4716 GCA_964476955.1 uncultured Anaerolineaceae bacterium | reverse complement strand
CTCTCAAGACCCAGCACCTGCAGCAGCGAGCGGCGGAAGTTGTGCAGATGGCCGTGTGTCTGGAAGGCCAGCGAGTCGGCTCCGAGGAGGCCGCGCAGCAGTTCCTCGCGCTCGGGCAGGATGCGGAAGACCTCCGAGGAGGGGAACGGGATGTGCAGGAAGAAGCCGATGCGAGCATCGGCAGCCTTCTGACGGATCATCTGTGGCACCAGCATCAGCTGGTAGTCGTGGGCCCAGATGAGGTCGCCCTTGCGCATACGTGTCAGGACGGCATCGGCGAAGCGCTGGTTGGCGTCGCGGTAGGCACCCCAGCTCTCGGGCGCGAAGACGACGCGCGTGGGGAAGCCGTGGAGCAGCGGCCAGAGCGTGTCGTTGGCGTAGCCCTCGTAGAAGGAGCGGGACATCTTGGCCGGGATCTCGACCGCCACGTAGCCGTGCTCTCGCTCCCACTCGCGCATGAGCCTGGCCCGTCCTTCGGGCTCTCCCGGCAGGGTGTCGCCGGGCCAGCCCAGCCACAGTCCGTCGCTCTGGGCCATGAGCGGCGCCATCGCGGCCACCAGCCCGCCGGAGGATCGCTCGCCACGCCAGCGGCCGGAGACGCGCTTGGCCGTCAGGGGCAGTCGGTTGGATACGACCAGTAATCGCTGTTTGGTGCTCACACGTCCAAGCATACGCGTGAACCCCTGTGCGCCCGGCGCGGATAGGCCGAACGGCAGCGAGCGCATGGACCGCCGTTCTCTAGCCAACACCACACCGCTCCCCTACTTTGGGGCGAGCGCTGGTTCGCCTGTCATGGGAGGTCTGGATGAAGCCACTCGAGGAACCCTTCGCGTCGATCGTGGCCGGTCGGCCGGCCGAGATCGACCTGCGTGGCTTCAAGCTGCTCAGCGCCCGTCTCTTCACCAAGGACCTCGCCTTCCGCCAGGGTGAACGCGAGGCCTTCGGCCTGCGGGGCATGCTGCCGGACCGCGTGCAGACGATCGAGGAGCAACTCCAGCTCGAGTGGGAGCACGTCTCACGCAAGGAGGACGCGCTCGAGCAGTACATCGGGCTGGCGGCGCTGCAGGACCGCAACGCCACGCTCTTCTACCGCTTGCTGGCCGACCACCTCGAGGAGCTGATGCCGGTGGTCTACACGCCCACCGTGGGCCAGGCCTGCCAGCAGTTCAGCCACATCCTGCGCCGCACGCGTGGCATCTGGATCACGCCTGACGACATCGACCGCATCCCCGCGGTGCTGCGCAACTCACCCTATGCGGACGTCCGCCTCACCGTGGTCACGGACAACGAGCGCATCCTCGGCCTCGGCGATCAGGGCGCGGGTGGCATGGGTATCCCCATCGGCAAGCTCGCGCTGTACTCCGCCTGTGGCGGCTTCCACCCCTCGCTGACCCTGCCGGTCTCGCTCGACGTGGGCACTGACAACAAGACGTTGCTGAAGGACCCGCTGTACATGGGCTACCGTGCCCGCCGCCTGCGAGGTGCCGCCTACCGCGAGCTCATCGAAGCCTTCGTGCGTGGCGTCGAAGAGGTGTGGCCTGGCTGCATCATCCAGTGGGAGGACTTCAAGGGCCCCAACGCCCTGCGTATCCTGGGTCGTGCAGGGTACGGCCGCGGTCACCGTGGCGGGCGTCTATGCGGCCGCACGCCAGCTCGGACGCCCGATCACCGATCTGCGCTTCGTGCTCGCCGGCGCCGGCGCCGCCGGCATCGGCATCACCCGCCTGCTCAAGCGCGCGCTCGAACACGAGGGCCTTCCGCATAGCGAGATCTTCTCGCGCGTGGCCCTCCTGGACTCGCATGGCCTGGTGCACTCGGGCCGGGCCGACCTGGATGAGTTCAAGCAGGAGGTGGCCATCTCCGCCGACCGCGTCGAGAGCCTGGGCCTGACGCTGCAGGGCGACGATCATCGGCGCCTGACCGAGGTCATCCGGGCGGTCAAGCCGGACGTGCTCATCGGCACGACCGGCCAGCCGGGCTCGTTCGATCGCGAGGTGGTCGAGGCCATGGCCGGTGCTACCGAGACGCCCGTGATCTTCGCCCTCTCGAACCCTTCGAGCCGGGTCGAGGCCACGCCCTCGGACATCCTCTCCTGGAGCGAGGGACGGGCGATCATCGCCACCGGCAGCCCCTTCGCCCCGGTCTCCTGGAAGGGCGGGCCGAGGCCGATCGGGCAGGCCAACAACGTCTTCATCTTCCCCGGCGTCGGCCTTGGCGCCGTGGTCGCCGAAGCCCGTCGCATCACCGAGGAGATGTTCCTCGTGGCCGCTCACGCCCTGGCTGACCAGGTCACCGACGAGCGGCTGGACGCGGGCGCGCTCTACCCACCGGTGGAGTCGCTGGGCGACATCTCGCGGGAGGTGGCACTGGCCGTGGCGCGTGAGGCCGTGGCTTCGGGCGAGGCCGCGGTCGCTGCCGGGACCGACCTGGCCGAGACCGTCGACGAGGCCATGTGGTGGCCAACGTACGTGCCCTACATCCGCTCGCGCGTGTCCGTCCATCGCGATGCGGTCTACGCCGCGCACGAGGCGCTCAACGGCAGCTAGCCTGGACCGGGCGCTCGGCCCGCTAGGGACAGTTGTCGAGGTCGCGCCACTTCTCGACGGTGTCGCTCACCTCCATGGTGCCGCCGGCCGTGTACTCCACGGTCAACGTGCGGTTGGGGATCTCACCACAACCGGCATCCTTCTCCACCGCCTCCCATGAGCCGCGCGCGAACTTGTACTCGAGCTGCGTGGCGTCCTCGAACTGGAGCGTGATGGACCAGGTGGTGTCATCAACGCGGGTCATGGGGTCGCCGCCGGGGTTCCAGCCCTGGAAGCCGCCGGCGATGTAGAGCGTGTCGTCGGCGGTGGTTTGGTCCGGCACGGTCACGCTGAAGGTCACATCCACCATGCGTTCCTCTGCGGTCACCTCCATCGTCTCCGATGGCGGCGAGAGGTTGTAGCCGGTGTCCTGGGCTACGACCGCATAGACGTAGGGCGCTCCGGCCGAGACCGTGGCGTCGAGGTAGACCTCCACGTCCGAGGTATCGATGATCTCGAGATCCTCACCGGGCGCGCCGCGCAGGATGAGGTAGCGATGGAGGTCGTCCGCCTCGGGCGCTGACCAGCGGAAGCGCACGCGCTCGCCGTTGACGTCGAGCAGGTCCGGGGCGCCGGGCGCCGGCGGTGCCAGCTGGTCCACGCTCTGGGTGGCAAGGATCGAGGCGATGCCAAGCGCGTCCTGCCACGTCTCGCCGCCATCGGTCGAGGCACGCGCGGCGACCGCCCAGGGACCTATCACCTCCGGCTGGACGGAGCCCCGGAAGACAGCCTCCGACCCGCCGACCTCGACGGCCGCGGCCGAATACCAGGTCCAGGCGTCACCGCCCGTCGCGCTGATCGTGGCCGGCGCGATGCCGACCTCGACGATCACGCCCTCGGCCGCGGCCGCCCCGTTGGCACTGGCTTCGACGCGTACCTCCACCTCCACCTCACCATCGACCGCCGAGAGCGCACGTTCGACGGTATCGGCCGTGCCGCCCGCTGCGTCGACCACGCCACCGAGCCCAAGGTAGGTCAAGGTCAGCTGGGGTACGGCCACCGCTTCAAGAGAGCGCTCCGAGACGTTGCCGCGCTCGTCGAGCGCCACCACCACATAGTGGTAGGGCACGCCATCGCGAACCGCAGTGTCGGTGAAGGCCGACGTGGCCGAGTCGCCTACCGCTTCGTAGCCACCACCGGTCACGAGCGAGCGCAGTACCCGATAGCGAGTCGCTTCTTCGACGGGCTCCCACGAGAGATCCACCGCTCCCGGTCCTGCCGCGGCGATGAGCCCGCTCGGGGCGTCGGGTGCCAGCAAGTCCTGTCCAGGCCCGGAGACGAGCACCGCCACCGATCCCGGGGCCAGCGTCACTCCCAGCCGGCCGCCGCTCACCGTCGCCGGCTCCACGCCTTCGAGCGCAGCGACGAGGATGGAGCCGTCGGAGATCCGCCCGGCCACGGGCACCTCCAGCTCGCGCTC
Source organism: uncultured Anaerolineaceae bacterium (assembly GCA_964476955.1). Lineage (GTDB taxonomy): Bacteria > Chloroflexota > Limnocylindria > Limnocylindrales > CSP1-4 > JAFMJV01. Next base: position 711 of record CAYZDQ010000236.1, on the reverse strand, counting down.
CTGCTCCGAGAGGTTGAGGGCCACGATCGCCGCCGCCGAAGGCGAGCGCCGCAGGTAGGCCAGCGTGCGCGAGCCGTCCTCGGCCAGGAGGAACTCGAGGTCGCCCTCACGCACGGCCTCGTGCGTGGCACGAAGTCGTGCCAGCGTGCGGTACCAGTCGCGCAGCTCCAGGTCCTCGCCGCCCCACGGATAGGGCCGCCGATCGTCGGGATCGTCGAAGCCCGTGAGCCCGACCTCATCGCCGTAGTAGATCGAGGCCATGCCCGGGAAGGTCAGCTGGATCGCGGCCACCAGCCGCTGCGCCGCCTTGCCCTCAGCCAGGGCCTCGGGCTCGGTCTTGGCCATGTCGTTGTCGTCGCCCGGCGTGAGCGTCCACAGGATCCGCGCGGTGTCATGGCTGTCGACGAGGTTCATCAGGGCCTGGTAGGCCGGCTCGGGATAGTCGTCGCGCACGCCCAGCATGGCGTTCGCGAAGCCGACCGGACCGAGCGCCTCGAGTGAGCCATCGGGATCGGACGTGGCCCCGTTGATGAGCGCGATGACGGCGCGGCGGAAGCGGTAGTTCATGGTCGAGTCGGCCTGGTCGCCCAGCAGCCAGGGCGTGGAGTCGTGCCACTGCTCGGCGATGATGATGGCCTCGGGGTCGGCGGCCTTGGCCGCGTCACGGATGGCGGCCTGGAACTCGTGCGTCATGGAATCGGCGACATCGAG
>CAYZDQ010000235.1:2009-4731 GCA_964476955.1 uncultured Anaerolineaceae bacterium | reverse complement strand
CGTGTAGCTATCGCCCTTCACCCAGACAGGGTTCGCCGACGGACCGATGGGATAGTCGTCGGTTTCGCTCCAGTACGTGAGGTGCAGGTTCGTCGGGAACTCCGCGGCGCCGCGATGGGCGACCGGCGCGCCGACGTAGGGTGTGCCTCGCGGCGGGATCTCCCCAAGACTGAGCGGGCTGGCGTTGTCGAACATCACGACCTTCGGGGCGAACTTCGTGACCACGATCGTCTGGTCCCAGCCGGGGGTGATGCTCAGGACCTTCCTGGCGATGAGCTTGCCACCGCACTTCCTCGCCGGGTTGTACTTGCAGAAGCGCAGGAGCTTGGCACCGGTGCCGATGACGTCCTTGCGGTATGAGGAACCGTAGCGCACGCCGGAGCGCTGCTCCTTGCTACCGATGCAGATGTCGACCTTCTGACCGGGGATGCCATTGACGATCGCGAGCGTGCCGGTGGTGTCGGCTGCGCCCGCCGGTGTGCCGAAAGCGGTGATCGCTAGCGCTGCGCACGCCGAGCCGAGCAGGAGCTTCCTGAGGTTGGTCATGGATCCTCCCTGAGCCGGCTGCGGCTTAGGGATGTGCGACCGTCGGGGGAAAATAGCACCACCGAGCTGCACCAACAACAAGGAAGACCGGCCTCCTCAGCGGTTCAGGTCTTCTCCGCCGTTGTCCGGGCCGGATCGGGCGGGTGCCCCCAGCCACACGCTGCCGTCGGCGAAGCGCTCGGCCTTCCAGATGGGCGCTCGCGCCTTGAGCTCCTCGATGGCGTAGCGGCAGGCTTCGAACGCCTCCGCGCGGTGTGGGGAGGCGACCAAGATGACCACGCTCGACTGCCCTACCCCCACCTCACCGATGCGGTGGAGTACGGCCAGGCGACGCACGCCGAACCGCTCCTCGATCTCATCGGCGATCTGCTCGAGGACGGACAGGGCCATGGGCTCGAAGGCCTCGTAGGTCAGGCCGGATACCGTCTGGTCGGCGAATCGCGCTGCCTCGGCCTCCTGACCCGGCGCCGGCGTGCCCGGTGACTCCCGCGTCTGACCCACGAAGACCGCGACCGCGCCGTCGGCCTCGGTGACCACCTCACGCCGCAGCTCGTCAAGGATCCCGTCATCAAGCGAAGCTTCGCTCACCTCCAGGCGGCGGAAGCGCTCAGGCGTGGCCGCACCGCCGGCCACGGGCGGGACGACCGCCAGCTCGTCGCCGTCGGCGAGGGGCTCGGTAGTCTCGACGTACGTGCCGTTGCGCGCGAAACGGACGACGCCGGCGGCACCGGCGATGATCGGCAGGTCGGCCACGAGTGCATCCCAGGCGGCGGCCACATCGGCCCCTTCGGACAGCTCCAGCTCGTGCCGGCGGAGCCCGGTCTGGGCGCGTTGCATGGCGAACAGTCGAACGGTGACACGCATGGCTAGACCAACAGTCCTTCGCCGAAGAGCAGGCCCGCAGCCACGATGGTCGAAGCCATGACCAGGGCGAACTCGATATAGAGCAGGCCCGTGGCTGATTCCATCGAGCGGGTGAGCGAAGTGCGGTAGGCCATCGCGGTGAGCACCAATGGGAAGATGAGTCCGACCACCAGGCGCAGCCAGACGAAGAGCGTATTATCGCCGGTCAGCGCCTCGAACGGCTCCATGTCCGGGATGCCGGCCGCCATCCACACCCCGAAGAGCAACAGCTGCACCACCAGCACGATCATCAGCAGCTGCGTGGTGAGCACCAGCGGTCGCTCGGAGATCTTGGGCGTGACCAGGTACCAGTGGGCCAGTACCACTGCCGCCATGGATCCACCCGTGACCGCGCTCAAGGCCAGCAGCTGCACGAAGATGGAGACGCCGATCGGTTCTGCGCCACCCCAGCCCCAGGCGCCGAGGAAGAGCGCACCGACGCCCGAGATGATGGCTCCGGCCCCGAGCCACAGCGCCCGCCCGCCGCGGCGCAGCCTGATCCCGGCCACCAGCGCGAGGACGGAGAACAGCGCGATCGTCGCCCGGCGCGGCTCGTCGAGATCCGCGCCGCTCTCGATGGCCAGCTCGGTCGGCGCCGGCAGACCCCACTCCACCATCAGCCAGCCGAAGCCGATGACCGCGGCTAGGACCGCGCTGAAACCGAGGAAGCCGGCGGTGGCATCGGTGACCTGGCGCAGGGTCCAGGTGAGGGCGAAGCTGCCCAGCGCGAGCGCGCCCAGCAGGACCCACGTCACATAGCTGAGGCTCTGGATGATCTGCTGCGTCTCCACGCAGCCGAGTGTAGGGCCCTAGGCCGGAGTCCTCTCCAGCGCGCCGCCGTCGCCGGTTGCGACCGGTGGTTCAGCGCGCTCGATCGGAGCCGATGGCGTGCCGGGCGCGGGTGGCAGCAGCGGGGCCGGCGTCGGCACAGGGCCGCTGTCGACGATGAGCGTGCCGGTCGCGAGCGCCTCGATATCGACCGCGTCGAGCCCGGTGTTGTTGCCCGGCCGGCCCAGCAGGTAACCCTGGCCGGTGGTGATGCCCAGCTCTCGCAGGGAGCGCAGCTGCTCGGCCGTCTCGAGGCCCTCGGCGATGGCCACGGCACCCTGGCGGGCGGCGAGGTCCATGAGTGAGCGCACGACCGCGCGCGAGGACTCGTGCTGGGCCCCGTCCTGCACCAGCGAGAGGTCGATCTTCATGATGTCGAACTTGACCTGGCTGAGCAGGCGCAGGCCGGCGTTGCCGGCACCCACGTCGTCGGCGGCGAGGCGAA
>CAYZDQ010000235.1:0-1999 GCA_964476955.1 uncultured Anaerolineaceae bacterium | reverse complement strand
CCCGCTGTAGCGAGGCCACGCTACGGCGCAGACGATCGAGGTCGGTGATGGCCTCGCGCTCGGTCAGCTCCACGATGACGCGCCCGGGATTGACCTGGTAGCGCGCCAGGATCTCCAGCAGCCAGGAGGCCGTGAAGTCCTCCATCTCCAGCGTCTGGGGGCTGAGGTTGATGGTCAGCACCTTCTCCGGATCGATGCTCACCGATCCGGCGGCCACGACCTCGAAGCAGGCCAGGTCGAGCTCGACCGTGCGCCCGGCTGCGGCCGCGGCCGAGAAGAGCTGGCCGGGGTTCTTGAAGGGCGACGAGGCGCCCGGCCGGATGAGGCCCTCGAAGCCGAGCACCGATCCGTCTCGCAGGTCGACGATGGGCTGGTAGACCGGGGTCAGGTTGCGGGCGCGCACGATGTCACGCACGGCCGTGGCCGAGCCGGCGGCGTTGGCCTCTTCCGGCACCAGGTCGCGGTCGGGATCGAAGACCGCCACCGTGCCCCGCCCGGCACGCTTGCAGCGGTAGAGCGCCGCGTCGGCCTGTCGGAAGAGCTCGTTGCGCTCGGCTGCCAGCTGCGGCACCGATGAGATACCGCCGGAGAACGGGATGACCCGCTCGCCGGCTGCCGGCCGCAGGCAGAAGTGCCGCAGCCGGTTGGCGGCCACCGTGCCATCGTCGGCGTCGGTGTGCGGCAGGATGACCGCGAACTCGTCGCCGCCGATGCGGAAGGCGCGGTCGCCATAACGCAGCGTGTCGCGTATGGCGTTGGCCATGCCCACGATGAGCCGGTCACCGGCAGGGTGTCCCTCGCCGTCGTTGACGACCTTGAGGTCGTCGAGGTCGAGCAGCATCAGGGCCACGGGCACCTGGTGCCGGCGGAAGAGCTCGAGCTGGCGATCGAGCTCTTCCTGGAACGAGCGGTGGTTGCCCAGGCCGGTGAGGCCGTCATGGAGCGAGTCCTCGCGTGCCTCGCGGTAGAGGACCTCCAGCTGCGCCTGCGACCGGGCCAGGTCATCGAACGGCTGCAGGAACGTGCTGGCCAGCGCGACGGTGATGATGAGCACGATGATGGCGAGGATCAGGAGCGCGATGACGACCAGGTCCGGTCCGCTCTCGGTCACTGTCGGCCACAGGTGGATGAGCCCGAAGCTGGCGCCGTCGGCTGCCTCCCACAAGGGCGCGGCCGTGGCCGCCCAGCCGGCATCGTCGAGAACCCGGGCCGTGCCGGCGTGGCCGCTGAGGATGCCGCTGACGCGCACGCGCAGGTTGCCCAGCGGACGCGTGCCCTCGATGTCGGTGCCGGAGATGACCGCGTCCGTGCGCGCCCCGGCCACGATGGTGTTGGTGCTCATGTCGACCAGGGCAGCGCTGGTGCCGATCCCGGCCGCGCTGGGTGTGGCCGCGAAGAGGTCGCGCAGGCTGATCTCGGCGCTGACCACGCCGGCGGTGCGCTTGCCGGTGCTCATGAGCTCGGTGGCGATGAGCATCCGGCGGGTGCGGTCACTGCCATAGGTCGTGGCGCGAACCACGCCACCGGGAGGTGCCGCCAGGGCCTTGGCCACCAGCGACGAGTTCCCGCAGGAAGCCGAACCCGAGGACGATCCCGCCGGTACGTCGATGACGATCTTGCTGCCATCGAGCGAGCGAATCAGGCAGATGCCCTCGATGAGGCCGCGATCGCCCATCTCCAGCATGGAGATGGCCTTGGTGGCGGTGGCCTTCTCGGCCGTGCCGCCGATACCGTCGACGAGCTTGCGCACCTCGTTGTCGGCCGCAACCGCCAGCAGGCGGGCCTCGACCTCACGCTCGGCCGCAGCCAGGTCGGCAGCGCCGGCCGACGTCTCCCCGCCATGTCGGTCCTCGGCCGGCAACGGCTCCTCGGGCGTCAGCGTGGTGATGATGAGGATGGCCCCGATCATGGGCAGCACGGCCAGCCCGAGCGTGGCCAGTCAGAGCCGGATCCGGATCAAGCGCACACTTCCGAGGAACCGGGTGGAGGGGCGGCGTTT
>CAYZDQ010000234.1:0-4753 GCA_964476955.1 uncultured Anaerolineaceae bacterium | reverse complement strand
CCTACCTGCCCCGGCCCGGCCGACTCCGGGACCTCGAAGCCGACGAGCGCGAGGTAGTGCTCGAGGTCGCCCGTGTCGGGCTTGGTGATGCCGGGCATGCGCGTGGCCCAGCGGGCAGCCAACGCTCGGCCGTTGGCGTAGCGCGCCTCGAAGCGGCGGATGAGCCCGGGTTCCTTGGTCAGGCCACGCACGATCTCGAGGTCGTGCTCGCTCCACGAGGCGATGCGGCGGTCCTGCTTCTCGGCGCGCGTGACCACGGTCGAGACCGCCTGGCGCAGCTCGAGGTAGGCTGGCCCGAGCGTTCGGAACGAGGGGTCGACCACGTACTGCTGGATGTGTTTGCGCAGGATGCCGACCAGCACGGGCGGCGCGTCCGCCGCACCCTCGAAGTCGACATAGAACGCGGTCCGCGCCTCTGCCGCCCTCATCTGCTTGGACTGCTTGCTCATCGTCCACACATGCTGCCACGCATCCCGCAGGCGGCAGACCCCCCTTTCCACGCATTCGGGCGGGGCGTGCCACGATGCAGGCGATGGCGATCCGTGCCCACGGGTCCCCGAGTCGAAAGGAACACTGAACCACGATGCTCACCATCATCTTCCTGATCCTCGGAATCGCGCTGATCATCGGCGCCGGGGCGATCGCTGCCCAAGCGTTCTCCAACGTCGGCCCCGGCTGGACCGTGGGCAAGGCCATCCTCACGGGGGCGTTGCTGGTCGCTGGCATCCTCGTCGTCATCGTCGGCTTCGGCTGGCGCGAGGTCGGCCCCGGCCAGGTCGGCGTGAAGACGCGCTTCGGCCAGGTCCAAACCGGCACGCTCGCCCCGGGCCTGCATTGGATCGTGCCTGCGGTCGACGGGCTCGTGGTTTACGACGGCCGCGTCCAGGCCTACAACTTCGAGAACATCGAGGGTGCGACGCAGGACCTCCAGCAGGTCCGCCTGTCGGGCCTCATCAACTATCACATCGATGCCGAGAAGGCAGATCAGATCCTGCAGCAGATCGGCGGTCCCAAGACCTACGCCCAGAAGGTGTTCCTGCGTCCCTCCAACACCGCACTCAAGGAGATCACGCCCGACTACAGCGCCTCCAACGTGGTCAGCAAGCGAGACGAGATCGGCAACCGCACGCTCGATGTCCTGCGCCAGCGGATGGAGCCGTTCCACATCATCGTGGACCGGGTGAGCGTCGAGAACGTGGGCCTCAACGAGCTGTTCCTCGCCTCCGTGGAAGCCAAGCAGATCGCCGAGCAGGATCTGCAGCGAGCCGACTTCGAGGCACAGACCCGCGTGAAACAGGCCGAGGGCGAGCGAGACGCCCGCGTGACTCGGGCCGCGGGCGAGGCCCAGGCCAACCAGCTCATCAGCGAGTCGCTGAGTGAGTCGTTGCTGCAGTGGACGTACATCCAGAAGCTGTCCGACAAGGTCCGCCTGATGATGGTGCCGAGCGACCAGGAGTTCCTGATCGACCTCAGCACGGTCACCGAGGACGCGCTCACCGAGTAGCGCTGCCGGACGGCGGTTGGATTCTTCGGTACGGCACGTGACCGCGTAGCCACAGCCGAAGGGACGACGAGCACGGTGGGCCTGATCTTCATCGCCATGGCGATAGCGGCGATCGTCGCCGGTGTCGCGGTCATCATCTGGACGCGTCGGTCCGAAGCCGAGCTCACCGCCGGTTCAGGCTGCCTTGCCATCGCGCTGCTGGTGGGGGGCGGGTTGATGCTGGTATGGGCGCTGCACTGGACCTGACGCCCGAGCCACGACCGACGCCCACCTGACAGGAATCGTCAAGACATCTGATCGCGCGGCCGGGCATGCTGCAGGGGATGGACACGACACTGCTGCCGACCCTGGTGCACATCCAGGCCGGCCTCGATACCGATCTGAGCGCGGCCGTGCTGGCACACGCCTCGGGCCTGTCCGAGTCCACCCTCCACCGGCGGATGGTGGCAGCCACGGGCGAGACGCCGCGCCGGTACGTCGAGCGTCTGCGCCTGGAGCGCGCAGCCGCACAGCTGTTCCTGCGCAACGCCACGGTCCTGCAGATCGCGCTCGACAACGGCTTCGCCAGCCACGAGGTCTTCAGCCGCGCCTTCCGGCGCCACTTCGGTCTGACCCCGACCGAGTGGAAAGCACGTGGACGCGCCGGTGGACTCGGCACCCATGACCGCCAGCTCGGTCTGACCGAGGCAGCAGAGGGCGTCTCGCTCTCCAGCACGCGTCTCGTGGAGATGCGTCCGCAGGAGATCGCCTTCCTGCGCCACATCGGCCCCTACAGCCAGGTCGACGGGAACAGCTGGGCCACGATCCGGGAGCGACTGCGTGAGCTCGGCCTGTGGTCGGACGGACTGCCGGTCGGCATCGGCCACGACGGGCCGGACATCACGCCGCCGGAGCACCTGCGCTTCGACGCCGGCTGGACCATCGACCGCGACCTCCCGCCCGAGTGTGGCCTGGGCCAGCAGACGATCCCCGGTGGCACCTATGCGGTCACCACCTATGTCGGCCCGTTCGCCCTGCTGGGCGCGGCGTACGGCGCCATCGGCAAGCGACTCATGCGGCATGCGCACTACATCGCCTTCGGCAGCGGGGACGTCGGCTCTTCGGTCGAGTGGTACCGCACCGGCTCCATCGACGAGAACCACTTCCTCAACCAGATCGATATCTCCTTCCCGGTCACGGCACGTGCAGACGGTCCCAGGGTCTTGGAGTGAACCCTGCGACCGATCCCATCAGCCACTCCGCAGCAGAGGGGACAGAGATGCCCGACTTCGAGATCCGACAGACCGCCGAGCAGCACACCGCTGCCATCAAGATGACGCGGCCGATCAGCCAGATCGGTCCGGCCATGGGCGAGGCGTTCCCCAAGATCTACCACGCGGTGGTCTCGTCCGGCGTGGAGCCGGCAGGGATGCCGCTGGCCCGCTACTTCGACTTCGGCGAAAAAGCCACGACCTTCGAGTGCGCCATCCCGGTGCCGGGGCCGTTCACCGCGTCGGGTGAGGTGCAGTCGAGCTCCGTGGGTGGTGGTGAGGCAGCCTTCGCGGTCCATGTCGGACCCTACAAGAAGATCGGCGAGACATGGGGCGCGCTGATGGCGTGGGTAGCCCAACAGGGCCGCACCCCCGCCGGACCCACGTTCGAGATCTACATCGACGACCCCGGGGAGGTCGCCGAGGCCGAGCTCAAGACGGAGCTGTACGTCCCGTTGGCCTAGCTGAACCGCATCGGGCTCCGGCCGGACTGCCCACTGATAGCGCTCTGCCGACTCCCCCGGCAGAGCGCTATCGTGTGGTCTCGGCGGCCAGCTCTGCGGCGGCCTCGTCGGGCAGCAGGAACCAGCGCAGACCGTCGAAGTCATCTCCGACCACCAGGTCACTGACGCCCTGGGGTGTCTCGGCCGGCAGCGGCGGATCCGCCATCAGGGCTCGAGCTTCGGCCAGATAGGCGGCGAAGGCACTTTCGGGCTCCTGCCGTCGATGCTGCTGATAGGCCATGCCGTCCGCGGTGTAGCTGATGTCCCGCAGGCTGAGCGGCGCCTCTGCCCCGCGTCCGACGTGGTGCCAAAGGCCGGTAGCAGGGTCGTGGCGGTAGTGCGGTAGCAGCCGCCAGCCGGCACGCGCGATCATCGCGACCGCGTCGAGGATGTACTCGAAGGCGGTCTGGCTGATGAAGTAGTTGAAGTTGACGCGGATCCAGCCGGGCTTGATGCCCTCGCAGCCACGGGTGATCTCGCGCTCGAACTCATGGCTGGTCTCGATGTCGATGCCCAGCAGTCGGTGGCCGTACGGGCCGGCGCACGAACAACCGCCGCGTGACTGGATGCCGAAGAGGTCGTTGAGCAAGGCCACCACGTAGTTGTGGTGCAGGTAGCGGTCGGCGTGGCGCACGACGAAGCTGACGATCGAGAGTCGTGGGCACTCCTTGCTGCCGAGCACTTCCAGGCCCGGTACGTCGCTCCAGCGGCCGAGCGCACGCTGGATGAGCTCCTCCTCCTTGTCGCGGATGACATCCGGGCCGACCGCGTCCTTCAGCCCGAAGACGAGCCCGGCACGGATCGACTCGAGGATGGCCGGGGTGCCGCCCTCCTCGCGGTGCTCGGGATCGTCAAGGTAGACATCTTCCTCTGCGTTGACGTAGGCGACAGTGCCGCCGCCAGGGACGGCTGGGACGGAGTTGGTCAACAGCTCGCGCCGGACGACGAGGAGGCCGGGCGTGCCCGGGCCACCGATGAACTTGTGGGGCGAGATGAAGAGCGCGTCCTTGTAGTCGTGCGGCGCGTCGGTGGTGTCACCGTCGTCGGCAGCACGCCCGGGTGCGACGTCGAGCGGTACGTACGGGGCCGCCGCGCCGTAGTCCCAGAATGCGAGTGCGCCGTGCTTGTGGAGCAGCACGCTGATGCCGCGGGTGTCCGACTCGATGCCGGTGACGTTGCTGGCCGCAGAGAACGAGCCGATCTTCAACGGCCGGTCGGCATGGTTGCGCAGCTCTTCGTCGAGATGGGCCAGGTCGATGCGTCCGTCAGCGTCCTCGCGAATGGTCACGACGTCGGCGATCGATTCGCGCCAGGGCAGCTCGTTGGAGTGGTGCTCGTAGGGGCCGATGAAGACGACCGGGCGTTCCTCCGCGGGGATGTGCTCGATCAGGCCGTAGCGGGCGTCCAGGTCGGCGGGGATGCGCAGGTTGAGGATGCCGATGAGCTTGTCGACCGCGGCCGTGGAGCCCGAGCCGCAGAAGATGACCGCATACTCG
>CAYZDQ010000233.1:3746-4762 GCA_964476955.1 uncultured Anaerolineaceae bacterium | reverse complement strand
TTTCCAAGCGACCGGCTTCTGGGCACAGTCAACAAATATCATGCCCGGTTGCGAAAGGGACCACCGGCCCGCGTGTGAGTGCCATTCGGCCCGTGGGGGCTTCAGGCGCCAGGAGAAGAATGGCTACCAACTCACTGTTGCTAAGTGAGCAGGGCCGACTTGGCCCGATCCAGGACCCGGGGAGCGTGCCGATAGCCGGTCCACACCCCCGCATCGAAAGGGGGCACATGGTGCACCAGCAGGCCATCTCGGTCGTGACAGGGTGGAAGGCTTGGGCAGCGGTCAGCGCGGTCGCGGCAGTGGCGCTCGTAGGCTGCGATCAGGGCGCCGAAGGAGATGTCAACGCCATCATCGAGGATCGCGGTCTGACGGTCGAGGAGGCCGAGGCCGCGCTGACGACGTACGTGCCGCCCGGTCAGTACGACCCGTACATCATCTTCTCGTCCGGTGGTCACTCCGGCAACATCCACCTCATCGGCGTGCCCTCCATGCGCATGCTCAAGACGATCCCGGTCTTCACGCCGGAATCCTGGAGCGGCTACGGCCAGGGTTCCGATCTCTCCGAGACCGTCCTGGCGATGGGCACGACTGACAAGCAGGCAGAAACCCTCGAGTGGGGCGACACCCACCACCCCGCGCTGTCCGAGACGAATGGTGAGTACGACGGCCGCTGGGTCTACATCCAGGACCGTGCCAACGGCCGTCTGGGCATGGTCGAGCTGAAGGACTTCAAGGCCAAGCAGCTCATCGACGTGCCCAACATCCAGACCAGTCACGGCGGCGCCTTCGTGACGCCCAACTCCGAGTACATCCACATCTCCTCGATGACGCCGATGGCGCAGACCGAAGACGGCTACGCGGAGATCGACGCCGCCTCGTACTCCGAGAACTTCCGCGGCATGTCCTCGTTCATGGCCATCGGTCCTGAGGGCCGTGTCGACATGGAGAAGTCGTTCCAGATCGAGCTCCCGCCGTACACGCAGGACCTCGCGGATGCAGGCAAGCTCGACTCTGAT
>CAYZDQ010000233.1:0-3736 GCA_964476955.1 uncultured Anaerolineaceae bacterium | reverse complement strand
CTGGCCTTCATCGGCTCGTACAACTCCGAGCAGGCCACCGGTGGCAATCGTGACGGTGGTGATGCCATCGAGGTCGGCGCCTCCCAGAAGGACTTCGACTTCCTCCACGTCATCGACTGGAAGAAGGCGGAAGAGGTCGTTGCCGCCGGCACCACGGTGGAGCGCAACGGCATCGACGTCATCGAGCTCCAGACCGCCATCGACGAGGGCATCCTTCACCTCGTGCGCGAGCCGCGCAGCCCGCACGGTGTTGACGTCGACCCCACCGGTGAGTACGTCGTCGTTGGCGGCAAGCTGTCGCCCACCGTCACGATCTATGACATCGACAACATCCGCCAGGCCATGGCCGATGGTATGGATGAGGGCACCGATGACTTCGGCGTGCCCATCCTCGACTTCGACTTCGTCATGGACGGCCAGGTCGAGGTCGGCCTTGGTCCGTTGCACACGCAGTTCGACGGCAAGGGCCATGGCTACACCAGCCTCTTCCTCGACTCCGCCGTGGCCGAGTTCACGCTGGGCGAGAAGGCCGGTGTTGATGCCGATGACACTTACCAGCTGACCGACACCGTGCCGGTCCACTACAACATCGGCCACCTCACCACCTCCGAGGGCGACACCGTCGCCGCGGACGGCAAGTGGCTCGTGGCACTCAACAAGTGGTCACTCGATCGCTTCCCGGTGCTGGGCACGCTCAAGCCGCAGAACTTCCAGCTCATCGACCTCGAGGCCGAGACTGGAGAGCGACGAGTGCTGTACGACATGCCGATCGGTTTCGGTGAGCCGCACTACGTGCAGATGATTCGCGCGGACCGACTGGAGAACGCCCTCGAGGTATACCCGGTCGGCACCGAGCCACTGACGATGCAACCCTCCGACGTGGCCACCCTCGAGGTCGGCGGGGAGCGAATCGACTACGACACCCCGGGTGAGGTCCACGTCTACATGACGGCCATCCGCAGCCAGTTCGCGCCGGACGTCGTCCGCGTGAAGGAGGGCGACCAGGTCTTCTTCCACGTCACCAACGTGGAGACCGCACCCGACGCCACCCACGGTTTCGCCATCCCCGGCTACAACGTGCAGGCGAGCCTGGACCCGGGTGAGGTCGTGACCATCGAGATCGACGCTCACAAGCCCGGCTCGTATGCCTTCTACTGCACCGAGTTCTGCTCGGCACTGCACCTTGAGATGCAGGGCTGGCTGATCGTCGAACCGTCGACGACGAACCTCGCTGCAGCTGACACCGAGGCTGACCCAGAGGCAGAAGCAGAGGCAGGCTGATCCCTCCTGGGGGTCGGGGCCGGCACGCTCCGACCCCCAGAACCGAATACTTCCGCAACTGCTTTCGCCAAGGAGGCGCAACCATGCGCATCACCCGCGCGCCGCTCACCGCCGGCGCCATCCTCATCGCCACCGTCGCACTCGTGGGTTGTGGTGGCGACGAGGCCACACCCGAGCCCACGCCAGAGCCGGCGATCGACGTGCTCGCCACCGAGTTCGCCTTCGACCCCGACGCGATCACCATCAGCTCCGAGGGCAGCTCGACCATCCGCCTCATCAACGAGGGCATCGTCGAGCACGACCTGACCATCGACGAGCTCGACTTCCAGATCGCGGTCCCCATCGGCGAGACGGCCGAAGGAACCCTCACCGATATCGCTCCTGGTACCTACCGCTTCTACTGCACCGTGCCCGGCCACGAGGTCAACGGCATGTTCGGTGAGCTCGTAGTCACGGAGTAGGCGCGTGACCGCATCCGCTACCGCCGAGGGCGAAGTCCAGGCGGCGGAGGCTGGGGAGAGCCAGTTCCGAAGCCAGACGGTGCGCGAAGTGCTGGGCGGACCCCTGACTGGCCCGATCGTGGCCGTGGTCGGCGCCGTCCTGCTGTTCATCGCCGGCTTCCTGCCGGTCTGGTCCACGCGTCTCATCGCGCCGCAGTACCCCAAGGGCTTGGCGCTGTCGTTCTACGGCGACCGCGTGGAGGGCCCGGTCCGCGAGGTCAACGGCCTCAACCACTACATCGGCATGCAGTCGATCGACATCACGCAGGTACCCGAGATGGTGCTGTGGCCGTTGGCCATCATCGGATCGGGCGTCCTGCTGGTCTTGGCCGTGCTGTGGCGGGGATGGCTCAGCCGGCTGGCCATCGTGGGCTTGTGGCTGGTGCCGGTCATCGTGCTGCTTGACATCCAGCGCTGGCTCATCACCTTCGGTACCGAGCTCGATCCGCGGGCCGCGTTGCGGCTCGAGGGCTTCATGCCGCTCGCCGTGGGCAGCACCCAGGTCTGGAACTTCTCGGTCAACAGCCTGCCGGGCGCCGCGCTCATCCTGATCTGGCTGGTGGCTCTGCTGGCTACGCTGGCCCACTTCGCCCGCCAGCCGGAGCAGCGGGTCAGGCGTATCAGCGGAGCGGTCTCACTGGCCATCACAGCGGTGGGCACGGGACTCCTCGTGGCGACCTCAGCGGTCGCAGCTGCCGGCCCGGCCGGGGATACGTCCGACACTGCGGACCCGCCCATCGCGGACATCCAGGCCATCGTGGACTCTGCGCCGCCCGGGTCCACGGTGGTCGTGCCGGAGGGGACCTACCGCGTGCACCTCGTCATCGACAAGCCACTGGACCTGGTGGCCGACGGCGAGGTGTATCTCGACGGTGGCGGGATCGGCAGCGTGGTGACCATCACCGCTGACGGCGTGAGCATGCGTGGATTCGGTATCGGCAACAGCGGTGGCCAGGTGGAGGTCGGCTCCGCCATCAAGATCATCGAGGCCGACGACGTCACCATCGAGCACAACACGCTGCGCGACTTCTTCCACGGCATCGCCAGCCTCGGCTCCACCAATGTCCGCATCGTGGACAACACGCTCGTCGGCGCCGGCATCGGTGCTGTCGATGAGTCACATCTCACCACCGGCCGCGATGAAGGCCACGCCGCAGTCGTGGTTGATATCGATCCACGCTCCATCGCGGCCGATGCGAGTGGACCAGGACCCGAGGGCCAGGGCGACGGCATCTACCTCTGGAACACGGTCGCAGCCACGGTGGCCGACAACACCGTCTCGAGGGTGCGAGACGGTGTCTACCTCAGCTTCGTCGAGGACGGGCTGGTGGACAACAACAGCATCGAGGGATCGCGCTACGCCATCCACTCGATGTTCGGCGGACCGGTGATGGCCTTCGGCAACAGCACCACGGAGAACCTCGCGGGCCTCGTGTTCATGTACACCAAGGACGTGATCGCCGGTCGCAATCTCATCGAGGACCAGCGCTCGGCCGCGACCGGCGTGGGGATCATGCTCAAGGAGATCGAGGACGTACGCATCAGCGAGAACGTCATCACCGGCAACCGCGTGGGCCTCAAGGCGGACGGTACGCATCGAGCCGGTGGTCGCGAGGCCGCGATCCTGCGCAACCGCTTCGATTCGAACGGCACGGCCGTGTCGCTCTTCCCTTCGGCCGACCTGGGCTTCGCAGCCAACACCTTCGAGGGCAACCTCACCGACGTCCACGCCGACGACCGCGGCGTGGCCCGGCGCAATGACTGGACCTACCAGGGCACCGGCAATCACTGGGCCGACTACGCCGGCTACGATCTTGACGAGGATGGCGTGGGCGACGTACCCCATACCGCGAGCGGCTCGCTGCAGCTGTTGCTGGCAGACGTGCCCGCGCTCGAGATCTTCCGCGGCAGCGCGGCCCTGCACGCGCTCGATTCCGCACAGGAGCTGTGGGAGG
>CAYZDQ010000232.1:0-4787 GCA_964476955.1 uncultured Anaerolineaceae bacterium | reverse complement strand
ATGAGGTGCTGGACCTGATGCGAGCCGACCCGGCCAACGTGGACCCCGGCGAGCGCATCATCTTCGCCGCCCACTACCTCGAGCGAGTGGGCGACCGTGTGACCAACATCGCCGAGGATGTCGTGTTCCTGGCCACCGGAGAGATCACGGAACTGAACGAGTGACCGGCATCGACGTCGCACCCGGCCACGACGATCGCGTCCCGCGCGTCAGCGTCCTCTTCGTCTGCACCCACAACTCGGCCCGTTCGATCATGGCCGAGGCGCTCCTGCGGGAGAAGGGTGGCGACGCCTATGAGGCCTTCTCCGCCGGCGTGGAGGCGACCGAGGTCCGGCCGCTCACGCTGCAGGTGCTGCGTGAGGCCGGGGTGCCGACCGAAGGGCTGCGCTCGAAATCCTTCGAGGAGTACCTGGGCCGCACGTTCGACTACGTCATCACCGTCTGCGATTCGGCACGCCAGAGCTGCCCGGCGTTCCCCGGCGAGGGCGAACGCTTCCACTGGGGCTACGACGACCCATCCACGGTGGAAGGCACCGACGAGGAACGCCTGGCCGCGTTCCGGCGTGTGTTCACCGCCATCAGCCAGCGTATCGACCTGTTCATGAACGCCACCGACGAGCGCACGACCCACGACGGCTGACGCCGTCACCTCCCCATTCCCCTGCGAAGCCCCTCGGCGCCGAGGGGCTTCGACCTTTCCTGAGCCCCGAAGACGTGCGACCCTGTGGCGCATGCCCACCGACCGCCCATCGACCGAGCGCAACGTTCGTGTGCACCTGCTGCGGCACGCTCACGCCGGCGATGCCTTCGAGTGGATCGGCGACGACGATCTGCGGCCACTGACGAAGAAGGGCCGCCGGCAGTCCGAACGCCTGGGTGCCTTTCTGGAGGCGCACGGCGTGCGACCTGACGTCATCGTCAGCAGCCCCCTCGTACGCGCACGCCAGACCGCGGAGATCGTGGCCGAAGCGCTGGGCATGACGATCAAGACCGACCGACGCCTGGGAACTGGCTTCGGCAAGCGTGAGCTCTGGGCCGTGCTGGACGAGACCGGGGCGCGCGAGATCCTGCTCGTGGGGCACGACCCCGATTTCTCTGCGTTGCTGACCTACCTCATCGATGCTGCTGGCATGGGCATGAAGAAGGGCTCGCTGGCCACGATCGATCTCCACACCAAGCTCGGCGACGGCGAGGGTGAGCTGCGCTGGCTGGTCCCGCCGGACCTGCTCACCGAAGGCTGATCGGGCGCTCGACTCCGGCGGCTGATCAGGCTAGGCGAACGGCAGCGAGAAGCTGAACGTGGAGCCCTGACCCTCCTCCGACTCGAGCCAGATGCGGCCGCCGTGCGCCTCGGCGATGTGGCGCGCGATGGCCAGGCCCAGGCCGGTACCACCCTGTCCACGCTGGCGCGCCCGATCCACCTTGTAGAAGCGCTCGAACACTCGAGCCTGGTCCTCCTCGGGGATGCCCACGCCGTGGTCGGTGACGGAGATGACCGCGACGTCAGGGTGCTCGTCTGCCGTGACCGTGACGGTACCGCCGTCGAACGAGAACTTGATGGCGTTGTGCAGCAGGTTCATGAGTAGCTGGTCAAGCCGTTCCTCGTCTCCACGAACCGCCGGCAGATCGGGCGCCACCTTCGCGGTCAGCGTCACACCCTGCCGGTCGGCGAACGTCTGCAGCCGATGCATGGTGGCCTCCACCAGCGGTCCGATGGCGACCTCGTCGTGACGGACCTGGACCGTGGCGTTCTCCATGCGTGAGAGATCCAGCAGCTCGTTGATCATCTGCACGAGGTGGCCGGTCTCGACATCGATGGTGGCGACACGCTCGCGCACGCGGTCGGGCACGGCAGCTTCCGCAAGGTCGTCCATGAGCATCTCCGTCAGCAGACGCACGTTCGCGAGCGGCGTACGGATCTCGTGGCTGAGGTTGTCGATGAACTCGCTTCGGATGCGGCGAAGCCGCTTCAGCTCGGTGACGTTCTCGATGGTCACCCAGGCGCCACCGCCGACCGCAGGTCGGGCGCGCACGGTGAGGCTGGCGCGGTCGGTCGTGTCCGACTCGTGCGTCCCCGTCTGCCCGTCGTGGGCTGCGCGCACGAGGGCCTCCAGCCGGTGGTCGACGAACGTCTCCATGACGGAACGGCCGATGAGCGATCCCGGGCGCCGCTCGAGCGCGTGGTGGGCCGCGACGTTGGCCGTACGCACGCGTAGCTGTGGGTCGAAGCAGATCAGCCCGATGGAGGCTTGATCGGCAACGAGGGCGACCTCGTCAGCGAGATGGTCGGGGAGCTCATCTGACATGGACCTAGGATAGGCGCGCCGACGCCCCCGTCCGGGGCTGCCTCGGTAGAGCCACGGGAGTCACCCGCGACCTCAGGTGGCGTCCGCCTCCGGCAGGCGCAGCACATAGCCCACGCCGCGCACGGTCTGGAGGTAGCGCGGCTTGCTCGGGTCGGCCTCGATGGCCGAGCGCAGCCAGTGGACATGGACGTCCACGGTCCGGGTCTCGCCGGCGTAGTCATAGCCCCACACCTTTTCCAGCAGCTGATCGCGGCTGAAGACCTGGCCGGGGTTGCGCACGAGGAAGGCGAGGAGCTCGAAGGCCTTGGGCTTGACGGCCAGATCGACACCGTCGCGCAGCAGCCGATGGCCGGCGAGGTCGATGGTGACCACCCCCAGGAGCACCGGCTCGGCACAGGCGGCACCTCCGGCTGGACCCTCGCCAGCGGCAGCCGCGACATCGAGGCGGCGCAGCTGCGCGCGGATGCGTGCCATCAGCTCACGCAGGCTGAAGGGCTTGGTGACGTAGTCGTCAGCGCCAAGCTCGAGGCCCACGACCTTGTCGATCTCACTGTCCTTGGCGGTGAGCATGATGATGGGCAGGCTCGACTCGCGGCGGATGATGCGGCAGACCTCGATGCCGCTGACCTGCGGCAGCATCAGGTCGAGCAGCATGAGGTCCGGGGACTCGGCGCGGAAGGCCTCGAGGGCCTCCTTGCCGTCCTCGGCGGTGACCACGCGCAGGCCGTCCTGCTCGAGGGCTTCGGCGAGGGTTTCCCGCAGCGTCGGTTCGTCGTCGACGACGAGGATCGTGCGGGCCACCGTCAGTCGTCGAGTCGCTCGACGGGGCTGGGGGCGAGCATCCACCACTCGCGCAGGTCGTGGCAGCGCCCGGCTTCGTCGAAGCGGCAGACGAAGATGTTGCTGAAGTCCTCACGTACGCCGTTCTCCCGCTGGTAGCGGGTCGATCCGACGGCGACGTGGACTTCCTCCTCGATGGCCAGCGGCTCATAGGAGGCCTCCCACGAGGCTGCCGGCTCGTATGACTCCTCGAGCCAATCCTTCACCACGGCCTCGCGGCCGGTGATGCTGGTCTGGCCGCCGTTCTGGCTGTAGACCACGTCCTCGCTGAAGAGGTCCCCGATGTCCGCGGGGTCGCCGTTGCGCCAGGCCGCGATGTAGCGGTCGAGCCAGGTCGCGAACCGGTCTCGTGTCAGGTGCATGTCACTCCTCGCTCCCGATGGTGGCCGCAAGGCTCCGTGCGGCCTTGAGTCTGGTGACGGTGGTTTCGTAGCCGATGGCGACCATGACGTCGAACAGCGGCGGCGTGGCCTTGCGCCCGGTGATGGCGACACGGACCGCCATGAACAGGTCGCCGACCTTCCAGCCGTGCTGCTCGCATAGCGCTCGCAGCGACGGCTCCAGCTCGTCAGCCTCGAAGCTGACCTGGCCCAGGCTCTCGACGGCCCGAGTGGCCTCGGCCAGGCCGGCCGCGGTAGTGGCCGCGTCCCAGCGTTTGGGCACGAGGATCCCGGGGTCGACTCCGATGTCATCGATGAAGACGAAGTCGAGCATGGGCCCGATGGCATCGAGGCGCGGCAGGCGCTCGATGACCATGGGCAGCAACGGCGCCAGGGCGTCGGCGGTGGGAGTGCGCACGGAGTGACCCTCCGTCGCCGCCGCTTCGACGGCCGCGACGAGGTACGGGAGCGCAAGCTCGGCGAGCTCCGCCTCCGGCAGCCGGCGGATCCACTGCCCGTTGAGCCAGTCGAGACGCTCGGCGTCGAAGATGGCACCAGACGGCTGGACGCGGGCGAGGTCGAAGCGCTCCTCCAGCTCCGCCAGGCTGAAGAGGTCCTCGTCGTCACCGCTGCTCCAGCCGAGCAGCGCGAGGTGGTTGACGAGGGCCTCCTTGATGTAGCCCTGCTCACGGTATGCGTCGACGGCGGTCTGGCTCTTGCGCTTGGACATCTTGGAGCGGTCGGGGTTGAGGATCAGCGGCAGATGCGCGAAGACCGGCGGCTCGGCGCCCAGCGCCCGGAACAGCAGCACGTGCTTGGGCGTGTTGGAGAGGTGGTCCTCGCCGCGGATGACGTGGGTGATGCCCATGGCCATGTCATCGACCACGACCACGAAGTGGTAGAGCGGGGATCCATCCGAGCGGGCGATGACAAGGTCGCCGCCGAGCTGCGCGGTGTCGATGGTGACGTGGCCACGCACGAGGTCGTCGAACTCGACCTGCCCCTCCCCGATGCGGAAGCGGACCACCGACTCGCGCCCCTGCGCCCGTCTCGCCGCTCGCTCCGCTTCGGTCAGACCAGCGCAGCGACCGATGTAGCCCGAGAGCTCGGGGTGGGCCTCCTTGTCGGCGGCTCGCTCCTCGGTCGTGCAGAAGCAGGGATAGGCCCTGTGCTCTGCCAGCAGCCGCTCGATGGCCTCGGTGTAGAGGTCGTCTCGCTCGGACTGGCGGTAGGGCCCGAACGCGCCACGGGCCGCGCGACC
>CAYZDQ010000231.1:0-4819 GCA_964476955.1 uncultured Anaerolineaceae bacterium | reverse complement strand
GAGCAGCCCGACGAGCAGATCGATGCATGGATAGTCGAGTGCATGCGCGACATGTCAATCCGCCACGGTGTGCTCGCGGTGCTGGCCGACTTCCGCAAGGCGACCGGCCTTGATGACAAGGGCATCGAGCGCGTCTTCACTGCCGGGGGCGGAGCGCCCGCGACCATCGGCCGGACCGCGGATGGCGAGCTGATGCTGCCGGCCATCTCACTCAACTACCTCATCCCCGGCCTGCGCGCGCTCTCGGACAAGGCGCGAGAGCAGGAGGTCGACTTCCTCGTCGACGGCTTCGAGAACGTCGTCTACATCTAGCGCTCTGGCCGCCGTGGCCGACGAGCTTCATCCGAGTCCCGCGCGCGTCGGCTGGGTCGCGTTCGTCGCTGCCCTGGGCGCACTGGCAGCCTACCTCCTCCTCGTGCTCACGCGGGCCGGCCAGGAGGTGGAGAACCTGGCCCTGCTCGGCGCCCGTGAGGAGTTCCGCGAGCTTCGAGCCGAATCGCTGACGGAGCTGCATGAGATCAGTGCCCTGAGCTTCGCGCTGGCGATCGCCCTGGTCATGGCCGTGGCCTTGCTGCGTCACAAGCCGATGCTGGCCGCGACCGCCGCCGGCGTCATGGTCACGTCCGTGGTGGCCGCGGAACTCATCAAGCGCATCCTCGTCCGTCCCGAGCTCGTCGAAGCCCCGCAGCACTGGCTGTCGAACAGCTTTCCCAGTGGGCACGTGGCTGTGGCCGTGGCCGTGGGGGTCGGGGCCGTGCTGGTGGTGCCCTACGTGCTCCGGCCGCTGGTCACGCTCGGCGCCGCAGTCTACGCCAGTGTCATAGCCCAGGCGGTCGGTATCGCCGGCTGGCACCGTCTCGCCGATGTCGTCGGCGCGGCCCTGCTGGTCCTGGCCGTGGCCTCGCTGGCCCTACTGATCCTGGCTCAGGCTGGTCGCGTGGAGCGTTTCACCAGGCCGCGTCGGATCGGCTTCACGCTGGTGGCGCTGCTGGTCGGTGGTGCCGCGCTCGTCTTCGGCGGCGCCGGCCTGATGGGGATGAGCCAACTGCTGCCGGTGCCGGCGGCGCCGAGCGCGGCGGAGCTGCGGCTGGCCTACACGACCACGCTCGTCCTGGGTGTGGCCACCATCGGCTTCGTGTTCCTCGCCTTCCTCTGGCTCATCCGCCCCTTTGCCATCGACGAGCCGGCCGATCCGTAGCCCCGCAGCTACCGGTCAGGTCTCGCGGTCGTCGCCCACCACCCGAGCGCCTGCGAGGCGCGTCTTGTCCGAGCGCGCGGTCCTGGCCTCGCGTTGCAGGACTCGCAGGATGGCCTCCACGTCTCCTCGCAGTGCCCGGTCGCGGATCTTCTCGGTCCATCCGGCGCCCTTGACGGTCTGGCGTCGGTCGATGCGGATATCGATGTGGCCCAGATCCGGCTCGTCGGGGTCGGCTTCGTCGAAGATCACGCGCATGAACACCGCGTGTCCGCTCTCGAGCTGCCAGGCAACGACGAACGAGTCCTCGTCCGCGGCCTTCCAGCGCACCAGATGGCGGCGCACCTCGATGCGGCCCTCCTCGGGGAGGCCCGCGTAGTCCGGGCGCAGGATCTGGATGCCACCCCGGGTGGTGAAGTAGCGGTAGAGCAGCAAGCCGACCGCGAGGGCCACGACGAGGTACAGCAGCTCGGTAGGGATCGTCATCGGGCGTGTCCGGTGTCCATCTGGGGGGATGTGCGCGTACAGACTAGTCGCGCGACTCCACCTTCGTGCCCTGCGACTTCTCCGCCGCGGCCATGGCGTCCTCGAGCTGGCTCACGAGCGTGTGCGAGAGGCCGCGCTCACTCTGGCGTACGACGGCGATGGCGTTCTCGAGCTTGATCTTGGCCATCGTGAGGTACTTAGCGAACTGCTGGCGCTCGGAGCCAGATGCTTCGGCCAGGGCCGGGTCCGTCACGAGCGCATCGGCCAGCTCCGCCAGAGCCACGGAGAGGTGGTCGCTGGCGACGTCCAGGCCGGGGGTGCCGATCGCCGGCCCCTCGGGCTCGATGGGCACCGTCACGTAGCCCGTGGCGTCAGCCTCGCCCTCGGCCGGGAAGGCCTCGGCCTCTGAAGAGGAAGCCTCGACACCCGGTTCGGCCAGGGCCTCGTCGAAGGCCTCAGCCTCGATGACCTCGTTCATGAGCGCATCGCTCTCGATGGCCTCGGCCTCGACCTTGGGCTTGCCCTCGATGCGCTGGCGCAGCTTGACCAGGCTGAGCTCACCCGCGGCCACCTGCTTGGCCAGGCGGCGGCGTTTGCGCGGGTCCTCCACCTTCATCAGCTCGTAGGCATGCGAGAGCGTGTCGCTGCGGACCGAGACCAGATCACGCACGTCCTCGGGAGCATCGACGAGGCGGAGCCGGTTCTCGAGATAGCCCTTGTCCTTGCCCAGCTTGGTAGCCAGCTTGCGCAGGCTGTAGCCGTGCTCATGGGTCATGCGCTCGAACATCTCCGCCTCCTCGAGCGGCGAGATGTCCTCGCGCTGGAGATTCTCGATGATGGCGATCTCGAGTGCGGCCTCATCGTCGATCTGCTCGACGATGGCGGGGATTTCCGTCAGCCCGGCGATCTTCGAGGCGCGCCAGCGACGCTCGCCGGCCACGATCTGGTAGTGGCCATCCGCGCGCGGGCGCACGAGGATCGGCTGGAGCACACCGTGTTCCCGGATCGACGCGGCCAGGTCCTGCAGCGCCTCCTCGTCGAAGCGCTGGCGGGGCTGGGCCGGGTTGGAGTAGACGCGGTCGACGGGCATTCGCCGCACGTCACGCACGGTGCTGGGATCGTCCGGCTTGAGCAGATCGATGAGGGCAGGGGTGTACCCGTCGCGCTCGCTCGCGAGGCGCTCGGCGGCCTGGGAGCGGAAGTCTGGTCTAGCCAAGGTCGATCACCTCCTGTGCCAGCGAGCGGTAGCTTTCGGCGGCGGCCGAGCGGCTGGCGTATGACGTCACGGGCACCCCCGCGAGCGGTGCTTCCCCCAGACGGACGGTCTGCTTCACGATCGTGTCGAACACGTGGTAATCGCCCAGCTCGCCCAGCTCGGCGAGCATGTCCTTGGCGAGGTTGGTGCGGCCGTCGTAGAACGTGGCCAGGATGCCCATGATGCGTAGCCGGACGTTGAGGCCCTTGCCCTGGATCTGGGTCACGAGGTTGGCCAGCGCGCGGAAGCCCTTGAGGCTGTAGTACTGCGTCTGGACCGGGATGATCACACCGTCCGCCGCGACCAGCGAATTGATGGTGAGCAGGCCGAGCGTGGGCGGGCAGTCGATAACGATGTAGTCGTACTGCTTCTCCGCCCAGCCGTGGAGCACCTCGCGCAAGGCGTGCTCGCGGCCGATGCTGCTGAAGAGCTGGTTCTCCGTGGCCGAGAGGTCGATGTCCGAAGGGGCCACGTCCACGTTCTCGGTCCCGGTGGACTCGATGATGTCCTCGAGCGAGAGCGAGGGGTCCAGTAGCACGTTGGCGATGGAGACCTCGATGTCACGTGCGTTGAGCCCGAGGCCGACGGTGAGGTTGGCCTGCGGGTCCATGTCGACACAGAGGCAACTACGGCCCTGCTCGGCGAGTGCACCCGCGAGATTGATCGAGCTGGTGGTCTTGCCCACGCCACCCTTCTGGTTGGCGATCGCGATGATCCGTGCCAAGGCACCCTCCCGGTGGTGCCGCGCGACGACTGCGCGGCTTCCGTGGGAGAGTCTAGCGGGTGGTGCGTTCGCGCACCACTCTTGTGTCCGTACGCTTGACGGGCAGCGTCCGCACGCGTGGAGACGGTACGTGTGGTGCGACCGGCTGCCTTCCGCCCAGTGGCCGCCAGCCTCCTTCCTCCCAGTGGCCGCCCCATCACCGCCCAGTGGCCGCCAGCCTTACCGGGTCGAACTCGACGAGTCAACACGTGGATCGTCCCGTTTCAGCCTCCGGGAGGTTCGGCTCGACGGTCCTGACCTCCACGCGGCTGATGCGGTGCAGTTAGCCGACTTCCATGTCGAGTTCAGCCTCGTGGAGGCCGAGGCGCGGGTCACGGACGCTGGGCGCGGGACAGGACACTGGGCGCGTGACAGTCGTCACCGCCTGCATGCGGCATGCCGCCCAGCGGCTGATCTCGACGTGCGGACCTCCCGGGCGTCTCGCCGCCACTCGTGTAGCGGCAAGGATCGTCACCGTCTGCCGCGAGGCGGCAGCGAAGCACGCATGGCGGGGCACAGCGCCGAAGACTCGGATGTCGAGGCCGTCATCCGTGGCCCGAGCGGTCGTGATCGCCCGCCCAGCGGCAAGGCCGTGACACGCGTGCCTTGACCCCGTGGAGGTCGAAGCGTGGTCCCTGACGGGGCACGCACGGCACGCGGGGCAACCTCGGCCGACTCCTCGGCGCCGACCCGCGCTACGATGCTGCAGCCATACGGCGGGAAACGATCACCTGAGGGAGGCGCGAGCGTGAGCGACAACCGGGCGCAGATCGAGCACCTCCATGAGCTGCGCGCGCAGTCGCGGCTCGGCGGCGGCCAGGCGCGCATCGACAAGCAGCACGAGAAGGGCAAGCTCACCGCACGTGAGCGCCTGGAGCTGCTGCTCGACCCGGAGAGCTTCACCGAGCTCGATGCCTTCGTGACCCATCGCTCGACCGATTTCGGCCTGGAGGACCAGCGCTACCTCGGCGATGGGGTGGTCACCGGCCACGGCAAGATCGACGGGCGACTCGTGTTCGTCTTCAGCCAGGACTTCACGGTCTTCGGTGGTTCGCTCAGCGAGGCCCACGCGGAGAAGATCTGCGAGGTCACGGACCTGGCCATGAAGGTGGGCGCTCCG
>CAYZDQ010000230.1:0-4822 GCA_964476955.1 uncultured Anaerolineaceae bacterium | reverse complement strand
CATGTACTTCCGCACGGGGTACTGGCTCTACGAGATGCAGTTCGGCATGTACTACTCCGACGACAACGGCCTCAACTGGACCCTCGAGGGGCCGGTCTTCCAGGGCACGGGCGACCCCAACAACCACTGGGACGGCTGGGGGGTCAGCACACCCAACGTCATCTACGACGCCAACGACGGGAGCTATCCGTACAAGCTGTACTACTCGGCCAAGTACGAGTACGGCGACGACCGGCGTAGCATCGGCCTCGCGCTGAGCACCGACGGCGTCGACTGGACGCGCTACGACGACGACGGCGACGGCATCGCCGACCAGATCGTCGCCCCCGGAGGCGCCGGAGACTTCGACGAGGGCAACGCCTTCTCGCCCTACGTCTGGGTGGACGGCACCATCTACTACATGCTCTACGCGGCCACCGGCTCCGTGGCCCCGGGCTCAGGGTTCTGCCTGGCCATCTCCACCGACGGCGGCTACACCTGGACCAAGTGGGATCCGCAGCCGGGCGTAGGCGACGATCCGCAGACCATCCTGACCATCGGCGATCCCGGCGACTTCGACGAGATGTTCCACTCGTTCCCCATCATGATGAACAACAACGGCACCGAGACGCTGCTGTACTCCGGGATGATGTCGGACTTCCTGCTCGGCGGCATCTGGCACGACAGCGCCGCCGGCATCCCCTACGGCGTCCAGGGCGCCGCTCGCAAGCTGCACGACGAGCTCGGCGTCATCCTCGAGGACGCCAATGACGACGACCGCTTCGACGGCACGCAGGTCTACGGCACCGACTACGTGGTGGACGGCGGAGTCCACTACTACTACTACGCGGGCTCCTACCTCGACGCCGGTGTGGACGGCTCGCAGGTGGTCAGCATCGGTCGAGCGTTCAACGAGCCACCCGTCATCGCCATGGACGCCATGGCCGACCCCTACCTCATGGGTGTCGGAGACTCCGTGACCTTCTCGGGCACGGTGACGGACACGCAGGCCCTGGACGAGGTGCTCGTGGTCGTCAGCAGCAGCCTGGATCCGGACGTGTACGAGTGGACGTTCGCCGACGCCAACGGCGACTGGTCTGTGGGGGTGTCGGGGAGCACCTTCGGCACCGGAACCCACTCGGTCATCATCACGGCCTACGACGCCAGCGGCATCGCCGACTCGACCTCCGTGGTGGTGGACGTCAGCTAGATCCCTCCGCAGCCCTCCTGGCCAGCAATCGTAAGTTGATCAGATTGACGGTGAAGTGCGCCACCACGGGCGCCACGAGGGAGCCGCGCCACTGGAACAGCGCCCCGAGGCCGAACCCGGCGGCGAGGGCGAAGACCGTCCAGGGGAGGAACCTGCGATCCGGCAGGAAGTGGCACGCAGCAAAGACCACCGACGCGAGTATCCAGCCGATGGTGGGCTGGACCGCGCCGCGGAACAGACACTCCTCGGCCACGGAGGAGGCCACGGCCGAGACGACGATCGTGGGCCAGCCCACCGGCCCGATCACGTCGGCCATGGCGTCGGCAA
Source organism: uncultured Anaerolineaceae bacterium (assembly GCA_964476955.1). GTDB lineage: Bacteria > Chloroflexota > Limnocylindria > Limnocylindrales > CSP1-4 > JAFMJV01. The sequence goes on along the minus strand of CAYZDQ010000230.1, from coordinate 3,306 downwards.
GGCGCGCGAAGGACGGGATGAACCGGATGAGCAGTGCGCTGAGCGCGACGGTGGCCAGGCCGGCCCCCGCGCCCAGCGCCAGGTCGATTCCCGTGGTCACGAGCCCGACCGTGGGCAACCAGCCGCCCAGGGTCCCCGCGAGGAAGGACCACAGGGCCGCCACGCCGAGGGCAGGGACGTAGACCCCCAGCACGAGGGAGGGGCGCAGGGCCGGCTTGCGGCGAGTTATGCGGGTTCCCCGGTGGGCGCGGCGCTGCGCTTGACGATCCACAGCCAGACCAGCCCGACGAGGATCGTGCCGACGCTGACCCACTGGCTCATGCTCAGGCCGAAGCGGCCGTCGAGGAACTCGGTGTATTCGAAGCGGACGAAGCCGCCGTCGTCGAACCAGTAGCGCTTGTTGCGGCGGATGAACTCGACGCTGAGGCGGAGCACACCGTGGATCACGAGGAACAGGGAGATGAGCGTGCCGGGCTTGAGCCGCTTGCGGCCGTCGAGCCAGCTCAGGAAGGCGGCGAGCCCGAACGCCAGGATGGCCTCGTAGATGGGGGTGGGATGAACGGGCTCGAAGACCTTCACCGCGCCGCGCGGGTACGCCATACCCCACGGCAACGAGGTGGCGATCCCGTAACAACCGTCGCCGGAGAGGTGGCACCCCAACCGGCCGAAGGCGTATCCCACCGACAGGCCGGGTGCGACCGCGTCGAAGGTGCGGACCATGCTCAAGCCGTCGCGACGGGCCAGGTAGAGGCAACAGGGAACGGCCAGCAGCACGCCCCCGTACCAGACCAGCCCGCCGCTGCCCAGCAGCACCCCCATGGGGTTCTGCATGAAGATGTCCCAGTTCTCCAGCACGGACAGCACGCGCGCTCCGATGAGCCCGGTCAGCGCCGCGACGATGACGAGATCCGTGGCGAGCCTCAGCGGGTAGCCCCGGCGCATGTACGCCGCGCGTAAAAACCACCAGCCCACCACGAAACCACAGACCATCATCAGCGCGTAGCTGCCCACGGGGAACGCGGGGATGGTGTAGAAGCCCAGGTCGATGGCCGGGATCCTGAACAGCGTCGGGATCATCGAGTCGCTCCCTCGGGATCGCAGCGGCGGCCGGTCCCCGATCGGGGATGCGTCCCAGCGCGAACCCTTAGCACGCTGACCTCTCCACCCGCAAGACTGCTACTCTGGAACTTCTCCGCCCGGCCGTTGTCGTAACCCAGATGCCGGTGTCGTGGCGGCGACGAGGAGGTCACGGATGACAGGGAACATGGTGCCCACACGCTCTGCGTGGGCCTGGACGCTCGTCCTGGTCCTGGGACTCGCCGGCGCGGCCAGCGCCGAACAGGTCCTCGAGGACCGCATCGAGAACGTCACCCTCTACTCCGATCAGGCGCTGATCACACGCGCTGCGAATGCGCGCGTAGGAGACGGGCGCCAACGCCTGATCTTCGCCGCGCTGCCCAACGCCGTGGACCACGGCTCCATCCGGGTGCTCGTGGATGGCGGCCGCCTCCTGGGATTCGAGGTGGTTCGGGGCTACGGCGAGGCCGAGCTCCCGCCGGAGCTCGAGGCGCGCCGGGATCGCATCGAGGCCATCGACCGCGATCTCGCCGTGCTCGACGGCAACCGCGCGGTGATGGTCGCCGAGGTGTCGTTCCTGACCAATCTCCCCGCCGGCCAGCCGGTGCCCCGCGAGGACGGCACGCTGCCGACCGTGGACGCCCGCGCGATGGGGCGCTTCCTCGACTGGTCGTCCGGTCGCCTCGACCGCGCCGGCGCACGGATCAACACCCTCGACCTGCAGCGAGTGGAGCTGGTGGAGGAGCGCGAGGTGCTGGTGTCGGAGCTCCTGGGCACCCAGGGTGCCGGCGCGGTGCTGAGCCGACCGCGCGTGGTAGCCGAGGTGGAGATGGACGGGGCGGGCACCGCGTCGCTGACCCTGGTCTACCGCACCTACGACGCCCGGTGGGTGCCCAGCTACGACGTCCGCCTCTTCACCGGCAGCGACGAGATGGAGCTGGGCCTCAACGCCCTGGTCTGGCAGCAGACCGAGGAGGACTGGGACGGCGTGGATCTGAAGCTGAGCACGGCCATACCCGGTCGCAGCGCGTCCCTGCCCGAGGTCATGGCCTGGTTCATCGAGGAGACCCCTCCCCCACCGCCGCCGCCGCCGATGCAGATGGCGCCGATGGAGTCCGAGCGCGCCACTCGCGGCCGTCGCTCGTCCGCTCGCTCGGCCAAGGCCGACGCGGCGCCCGCGTCCGTGGCCATGGAGCCCTATGCCGAGGAATCGATGGCCGCGGACTACGATTACGACTACGCCTACGGCTACGGCGCCGAGATGGACGAGGTCGCCTACGACCAGCCCATCGCCCGGGCCCAGGAGCAGGCGCTGTACGACATCCGGTCGCGCATGGACGGTCAGCCCGCACCCGCGGGTTCGCTGGCCGACGCCCTGCGCAACGAGGCCAGCGCGAGGGCGTACCTGCAGGACCGTAGCTGGCCACTGCTCGACACGGCCGGTCGCCAGACCCTCGCCACTGGCGGCGGACGGGTCTTCGAGGCCTACGCCGGCCAGGCGCTGCTACCCCAGCCACCCCAGAGCGCCCAGTACGAGTCCTCCGTGACCACGTGGGGCCCCTACGCCCCGGCATCCAACGCCATGGGCTTCGACTTCGCATTCGAGGTGGAGGGGGACGCCTCCGTGCCCTCCGACGGGCAGGTCCACAAGGTCCCCCTCGTCTCCACGACCCTGCCCGCGCGCATCGAGTACGTGGTGGTGCCCGTGGTCGAAGAGGCCGCGTTCGTCCAGGCCGTCGTGGACAACGGCAGCCCGTACCCCATGCTCGCGGGGATGAGCAACATCTTCCTGGACGGCGGCTACCTCGGTCGCCTCCCCACCCACACGGTGGCCCCAGGCGAGCCCCTCGAGCTGGCCCTGGGCATCGACCGCAGCGTCAAGGTCGAGCGGCGCCAGGAGCAACTCAGCGACAAGGGCGGTCTGTTCGGCAACCAGAAGGTGCGCGTGTACCAGATCACCGTGGAGCTGGAGAGCTATCGGGACCGGCCCGTGGACGTGCGTCTGTTCGACCGCGTCCCCTACACCTACGACGAGGACGTCAAGCTGACCGTGGGCGAACGATCGCGAGAGCCCTACGAGGACCACGGCACCGGCATGCTCGAGTGGCACCTCGCGCTGCCAGCCGGGGAGCGTGAGCAGCTGGTGTTCACCTACACCCTCAAACACCACAAGAACTACCGGGTCTGGCACCCGTAGGGAGGAGCGCGACGATGAAGTATGCACTCAAC
>CAYZDQ010000229.1:0-4846 GCA_964476955.1 uncultured Anaerolineaceae bacterium | reverse complement strand
GGGTACGTTCACCGCGATCGAGTGCGCCGACGACGGACCCTACTGGGAGCGCCTGCCCGCGGCCAGCGTGGCCGAGCTGGCGAACCGTATCCATGCGGTCGCGCCCCGCCTCGGTCGGTGGCTCTGGGATCCGCCCACGACCCGGGACCTGCCACCAGTGGGCCTCTGTGCGATGCAGCCGTTCTATCTCATCCGCGATACGGGGCCCATCGACGCGGCCGGCGCCGGCGCCGTGCTCGTCCTGACCACGAGCGGTGACCCGACTACCCCCGCCTCTGCCGCAGAGCGCTCGACCCACGACCTCGAAGATGCGGTCCTGCTCACCCTGGACACCGACCACCATCTCGCCTACCACGCCGCCCTCGGCACGCCGACCGCACCTGCCCACCGCTGCGTGATCAAGGCCGTGGAGGACTACCTCATCGATCGACGACCGCCGCCCGTCGGGCACGTCTGCAGCCACTGAGACGCGAAGGAGACACGACCATGCGTGACATCACCCAGCGCTACCTGGTCCTGGCTGTGGTCGTGCTCGCGTCGCTTGTGATCATCGGCTCCTCGGTCACGTTCGCCGTGAGCCCCGCGCCGGTCGTCCCCGTGCCCAAGGAGGACGTGGAACCGCAGAAGTGGGACCCCGTGACGCCAGCGCCCGAACCGATCAAGAAACCGGATGAGGAGGAGCCCGACTGCCAGGTGGGCGGAGTGCGCCCGCTGCCGGCGACGGCCCAAGGCACCACCGGGCTGCCACTGCTGTTGGCGGGTCATCCGGGACCGGTAGTCCCTGTCGTCAAGCCCGTCAAGCCTGCCGTGCCACCCTGCAGGACGGAGCTCTCGCTGTCGCTGGAGGCCAAGTCTCCCAAGAACGCGGTCCCCGATGGCGCGGATGCGACCCTCACCGGCCTCCTGGTGCCACGTGGCTCTCTGCAGTCTGGCTTCCGGACCGAGTTCCCGGCCGCTGACCAGACGATCGCACTCAGTGACCCGGGGGAAGAGTGGGAGCTGACGGCCGTCGGGTGCACGTGTCGCGGCGAGATCGGCGCGATCGCGCTGGCGGTCGGTGATGGCCTCGCCGGGCCGGCGCCAGTCGGTCGACTGACGGCCTATCCGGGTCCTGTCCTCCCGCTCCCCGGGGCGACCGGTGGTGCTACCTCCTGCGAGACCGGGACCGCCTCCGCCATGGGTACATCCATCGCCGGTCAGCCGGGCCTGGCCCTGGGCAGCGTCACGCCGCGCGAACGCACGACGTACCCGCGGCCGGTGGTTCCGGTGCCCTCGAAGCCGAAGAAATGGGAGCCTCCTGAGCCCACACCCGGGCCCACGGAGCTACCGAGGCGGAAGCCGGCACAGGTGCGCTGGGACGGTAACGGCACCATCTCGATCCGGGACCAGGAGCAGGCCGGCGCGATCGTGGCCTGCAAATGGACGGTGGAACACGTCTACGGTCGCGTCACCGTGCGCACCGTGACAGAGCCAGAAGGCAAGGAGGGCACGATCCGCTACGAGGCTTCGGCCGAGACGTTCGCGACCGGCTACTTCCCACAGCGGTTCGGCGGCTCAGCCGCAGGTGAGCAACGCCTCCTCCGCCACGGCGCCTGGTCGCTGGAGGCGCAGGAGCCCAAGGCCGGCTGGAGCCTCGTCGAGTCCAAGTGCCAAGAGGCCGACAGCTCGGCAATGACAGCGGCACATGGCACCAGCGCACAGCTCGGAGTGGACGTCGGCGACGACATCACGTGTACCTTCCGCTGGAAGCTGATCACCCCCAAGGCTGGCCCTTGGCACGCGGTCAACAAGGCCGGGGTAGCGACCTGCTCGGCCAAGGGTGGCGGATCGGTGACGATCCCATACGCTCGCCAGAGCGGGGCCGGTCGCATCGTCCACCGGAACGAAGGTGACCGCCTGGTGATGAAGGGCAGCGGCTCGGGACTCATCCCGGTCAGGGTCGACCGCGACCAGACCGACCCACGTCGCTATCGCGGCAGCACCACGCGCAGCTTCTCCGGTGCCAAGGCGAAGTTCACCTTCGACTACGACGTGGTCACCGAGAAGAAGATCACCGGCACTATGACGTCCAAGTGGAGCCAGGGGGGCAACAGCTGCGTCTTCAAACGGAAGGTGACGCTGACCTACACGGGCAAGTGATTCTCAGTCGATGAGTGGGAGTGCCGAGTCCTCGGTGCACATCGCTTCGACTTCGGCCGGCTCGACCGGCGTCAGTGCGGATAGGTTCTCGTAGCCGTCGGCCGTGACGAGCAGATCGTCCTCGATACGCACGCCGATGCCCAGGTACTCGGCCGGCACCTCGAACTCGAACGTGCCGGCGTTCGCGTCGCGACGCTCGATCTCCGCCCTGGCGCCCGCGGCACCCAACTCGAAGGCCAGGCGCAGTCGCTCGTCGGGATCGTAGTCGGCATGGGAAAGCGTGATCGTGGCCTTGTCACGGGCGATGTAGATCCCCGGCTCCACGGTGAAGGCCATGCCCGGCTCAAGCGGACGCCCCGCGCCATCGAGACGTGAGGCGCCGGCATCGTGGACATCGATCCCCAGCCAGTGCCCGGTGCCGTGGAAGAAGAACCGGCGATACCAGCCCCTGGCGATGACCTCCTCGGGCGTGCCCGGGAGCAGGCCCAGATCCACGAGGCCTACTGACAGCACCTCCACCGCACGCGTGTGCATGTCCGTGAACGGCAGCCCGGGCCGGCATATCGCGATCACGTCCTGCTGGGCCTTGAGCACCAGCTCGTAGATCCTGCGCTGCGGTCCGCTGAAACGTCCGTCCACCGGGAACGTGCGGGGGATGTCCGAGGTGAGGTGCCGGTACTCGGCGCCGGCATCGACGAGCAGCAGGTCACCATCGGCGAGGGTCTGATCGTTCTCGACGTAGTGGAGGATGCAGGCGTTGTCGCCGCCGGCGACGATCGAGCCGTAGCCCACGCGCTCGGCGTCCATGACCCCGAAGACGTACTCGAGCACGGCCTGCACCTGGCGCTCGCTGCGTCCCGGTGCTGCGAAGCGCATGGCCTCGTTGTGGGCCAGGGCACTGATGCGGCAGGCCTCGCGCAGCGCTGTGATCTCGTCGGCCGACTTGATCAGCCGCAGCTCGTGGAGGATCCCGCGGATGTCGACCGTCTCCAGCGGCACGCCCACGCCCGCGCGGTCGGCGTAGCCACGAACGGCCCGCACAGCCTCCAGCACGGCCCCGTCGACGTGTCCTCCGAGCACGTAGCCGACCGAGCGGCGTCCGGCCAGGCGCACCCGCAGGACGTCGCCGAACTTGTCGAGCGGATAGGCGGCATCGGCCCCGAATCGTCCGAGCGCCCCCTCGACTCCCGCGCGCAGCCCGGTCCAGGCCTCGGCCTCGGGATCGCGCGGCCGCACGAAGAGCGTGTAGGGCTCATCGGAAGTGGCGTCGAAGAGCGCCACCGCGTCGGGCTCGGTGAAGCCGGTTAGGAAGTGCAGGTCCGAATCCTGGCGGAAGGGGTGTGGGACGTCGTCGTTGCGGGTCTGCTCCCGCGCGGCGGGAACGATCGCGATCGTCTGCCCAAGGCGCGAGAGGAACGCCGAGCGACGCTCGGCGAATCGGTCGGTGCTCATCGGTCGAGCCTAGCTGAACTACACCGAGCGTCTCGTCCGGATACCTCGCTGTCACTGGCTGTGACCTCCCGCACAGACGGCCGCTCGCCTGCGCACGACGCTGCGCGACAGCCGTGACACCACTGAAGGAGGGCCCTGGTCGATGACGCAGTCCCGCATGCCCCTGTCTCGAGTCGCGCTCTCGCGCCGCCACTTCCTGCAAGCCTCGGCGGCCACGGCCGGGGCGGTCGCGCTCGCAGGCGTGCTGCCACGTACGCTGCTGGCGCAGGCCGACAGCAGCGCATTCCAGGTGACCAGCCCGAACCCGACTCCGGACAGCCAGGCCACGGTGCTCGTCGATGACGTGCTCGACTTCCGGCTGCGCGGGGACTTCGCCTGGAACGGTGGCTGGGTCCGCTTCCGGCTGCACGAAGGCCGCATCGATGGCGAGCCCATCTGGTTCATCCGCACCGACGCCAGCGACCAGACGTTCGCCTCGGACGAGGGGCTCGTGTTCGTGCCGCTGCTTGCGTTGGCGCGTTCGGTCGAGGGCGGTAGCGGGCGCATCTACCTCTTCGATGATGGCAGTCCGGCGGTGCTTTCGACCGGTCCCGGCCACGATGACTTCACCCCGCTCTACGAGGTCGTCAACGTCAGCGGCGGCAACGGCTCGCTCGACTCGGAGGCGGCGATCAAGGAGGCCGCGGCCTCGGGCCAGGTCGCGCTGGAGGAGACGCCGGTGGTGGTCAACTACCCGGCCGTGAAGTGGCCCGGTGGCGAGCTGCCCGTCGACACGGTGGTGGAGCTGCCCCTGGCCAACGGTCCGCTGCTGGAAGCGCCTGATACCGAGGCCGGCACGGTCACGTTCAAGCTCCACCAGTGCTATCCGGAGAGCCGCTACATCATCACCGACACGTCGGCCGTGCCCATGGCCCCGATGATGTCCATCCCCGGCTCCCCTGCCACCGCCGGCCTGGCAGCGGTCGGCGCGGCCTCCACCATCACCGTCTTCGGCAACGGCCTCACGGGACCGGGCGCCATGGGCTTCCAGCCGGGCGTCTTCCGTGAGAAGGCCGGCGAGCCCGCGTGGAGCCCGCTCTGGGATCACTTCACCGCGGTCTGGGCAGATCCGGGCGCGGCTTCGTTGCTGACCACCCAGGCGGAGATCACCGAGCTCGTCGAGAGCGGCGGGTTGGAGCTCTTCGTGGGCACGCCCGATACCGGCGGGCAGGGCTTCGTGGTCAACTGCCCGGCACCTATCGTGGCACCGAACGAC
>CAYZDQ010000228.1:0-4861 GCA_964476955.1 uncultured Anaerolineaceae bacterium | reverse complement strand
CTCGAGAGCCGCAACGCCGGCAAGCCCGTGCGTGCTGCCATCGATGAGATGGCCGTGTGCGTGGACCTCTTCCGTTTCTTCGCCGGCGCGACCCGCGTGATGGAGGGCAAGGCCGTCGCGGAATACACCCCCGGCCACACCTCGATGATCCGCCGCGAGCCGATCGGCGTGGTCGTCGGCATCCCGCCTTGGAACTACCCGCTGTACATGGCCGCGTGGAAGATGGCACCAGCCATCGCCGCGGGCAACACGATGGTCCTGAAGCCATCGTCGCTGACGCCACTCACGGCGCTGGTCTTCGCCGAGATCGCGGCCGAACATCTCCCACCCGGCGTGCTCAACGTGCTGTCCGGCAGCGGAGCCGCCATCGGGGACGAGCTGGTGCTCCATCCGCGGGTACGCATGATCTCGCTCACCGGCGACACCAGCACCGGCAGCCACATCGCACGCCTCGCGGCCGACTCCGTCAAGCGCCTGCACCTCGAGCTCGGCGGCAAGGCACCGGTGATCGTCTTCGACGATGCCGACATCGACCTGGCCGCATCGACCATCCGGGAGTTCGGCTACTGGAACTGTGGCCAGGATTGCGCCGCGGCCACACGGGTGCTGGCAGGTCCGACGGTATACGAGCGGTTGGTCGCGACTCTCGTCGATGAGGTCCGCACCATCACCTGGGGCGACCCGGCCCAGGACGGTGACCTCTTCATGGGCTCGCTCATCGGGCCCTCACAGGTGGATCGCGTCGAGGGCATGGTCGAACGAGCGCGGGCCGGAGCGGAGATCGTCGAGGGTGGCACGCGTCCCGCGGGACCCGGCGCCTTCTACGCGCCCACCGTCATCGCCGCACCCGAGCAGGCCAGCGAGATCGTCCAGCAGGAGGTCTTTGGGCCGGTCGTCACCGTCCAGCGGTTCGATGACGACGAGACAGCGCTACGTTGGGCCAACGATGTCCGCTATGGGCTGAGCGCGTCGGTGTTCACCTCGGACATCGGCCGGGCCCTGCGCGTGTCCAAGGCGCTCGAGTTCGGCACGGTCTGGATCAACGAGCACTACACCTTGCCTTCGGAGATGCCCTTCGGCGGCGTCAAGGAGAGCGGCTACGGCCGTGACGGCTCGATGTACGCGCTGGAGGACTACACCTCCATCAAACACGTGATGATCAACTCTCGATGATGGGCTGGTAATGACGGACGGGATGGCACATCTTCTAGTATTCGGTTTCGATGCATGACGATCGCGTGTGCCCACTCGAGTGGCCCGCACGCTCGGAGCTGAACGGGCCTGCATGAGCGCGGCGATGCCGGAAGGGACCGCGGAGGTTCGGCCCGGGCGTCGGGCGGTTTCCGAGTGGGCGCTGATCCAGCTCCAGGAGCTGATCCTGAGTGGGCAGCTCGGCGCGGGTAATCCCCTCGGCGAGGTCGAGCTCACGAAGATGCTGGGCGTCAGCCGCTCACCCACATCTGCGGCGTTGCGTCAGCTCGAGGACAGCGGCCTGGTGGATGTCTCTCCCAAGAACGGCCGGCGGACGGTGAAGCGCTTCGGCGTCCAGGATGTCGATGAGTTGTACACGATCAGGCTGGCTCTCGAGCCGCTCGGAGCCCGGATGGCGGCGGAGCGGATCAGCGCCTCGGAAGTGCGCGATCTGTCGACCATCCTGCCGCGTGCCAGCGACGCCCCAGACGCATCGGGCCACGTGCCCCTGTTGGCCGCACACTTCCGCTTCCATGCAGCCATCTGTGAAGCATCGAGGATCACCAGGCTGCCGCAGTTGCTCAAGGACCCGTGGCTGCAGACACGCGCGCTGCTTGCGCAGTACGAGGCGGCGGGCGTGTGGCCGGACTCGGGCATCGACCCGCAGGGCTCTGCGTCCCACGAGGCGATCCTGGGGCACATCCAGGAGCGAGACCCAGACTCTGCCGAAGCCGCGCTCACGGAGCACCTGCGCGCGGTCCGAGAGACGTTACTGGGCGCTCTCACCTGATGCTTCAGGGCGGAGGTCGGTGGAGGCCTCGCGTGGCGGCGGTCACCTGAGTACTCCGCGGTCCAGCGTCGCGCGGAAGCGATATCGCTCGCCGCGATAGACCGCGACCCCCAGATAGATCGGTTCTCCGTCCGCCGTCACGCCGGAGTCACCGACCATCAAGAGTGGGTGACCCGTGTCGACGTCCAGCAGGTCCGCGTGATGGGTATCCGCGGGGATCGCCTGGATCTCGAAGTCTGACTTGGCGACAGGCGACCCGACCGAGCCGAGATAGTCGAACAGTGAAGCGCCCGAGAAGTCCACGTCCGCGATGTCCGGCACGCGACCTAGCGACAGCCGCGAGCGATCGACCACCACCGGCAAGCCGTCGAGGAACCGCAGCCGCTCGAGATCGAACAGCGGTGCGCCGGGCACCATGCGCAGCGTCGTGGCCTCGTCATAGCTGGCCGGACGGGTCTCCGCGGAGATGACGCGCGTCGACACGGTCAGGCCGAGCATGCGCCCGAGCTCGGTGAACCCCATCAGGCGGTTGGGCGGCTCTCCGAAGCCCTCGGGAGCGACGAAGTGGCCACGTCCCGGAGCGGACACGATGAGCCCGTCCTGCGCCAGGACGCGGAGCGCATTGCGGACGGTCACGCGACTGACGCCGAGCCGCTCAGCCAGTGCTCGCTCGGATTCGAGCCGATCACCCGGCTGCAGCCGGCCGCTGGCGACGTCATTGGCGATGGCCGTGGTCACGACCAGCTGGCGCGATGTGACGTCGGCTGCGGACTCGGCTGCGGACCGATTGCCATCCTGAGCTGTGCCTGGTGGCGCCATGAGCCTTCTCCTCTCAGCGGACCAGTGGACAGACCAGAGCGTACCACTGGCTCGATGCGAAGATACCGGACCAGACCATGGCGTCTCTGATCTGTCGACACCGTCATGAGTGACACGGCTCCGGTCTCCATCCCTCACGGCTGACGGAAATGCGACTGCCGTTGCGTCGGGCCGCTGACACCAGCCACGGTCTTGACGTCGCCATGCTCGGTGCCGCCGGATCCGCCGGATCCGCCGGATCCCAGCGTGACCCGCCACTCGAGTCAGAAGGGGACAGCACCGATGAAGAGCAACGTCAAGGAACTCCCGATCGCTCACGAAGCTCTCGGAGAGATGATCCGAGGGCAGGATTGGGGCGGCACGACCAGCGCCTACATGGAGTACCCGGCCGGTCTCGACTTCGGCCCCATGCTTCAGGGGCTGGAGCACGACCACTGCCAGTGCCCGCATTGGGGCTACGTCATCGAGGGCCGCATCCGCGTGAGCTACCAGGACGGCACACAAGAGGTCGTCGGCACCGGTGATCTCTACTACTGGCCCGCGGGTCACACGATCGTGGTCGAGGAAGCGGTCAGGATGGTCGAGTTCAGCCCGCACGACCAGATGTCGCAGGTGCTCGCCCACGTCGTGGGCAAGCTGTAGGGGATGGCAGCCTGCTCCCTGTAGCCGCCACCTCGACGACATCGCAGGGCCGCTGCGCGGCCGTGACGCTGCCACCCAGCTTGGGCTTGATGTCGTCGAAGGTGTAGAGGCCAAGCTCGAAGGGGGGCATGGGCACGAATGGCAGGCTTCGTCGGCGGGCCACCTGCAGGCGGCGCTCGACACCGAAGGAATCCGCTTGACTCTGACCGAGGTATAGATAACGATTACATACGTATTCAGGGGGGCATGTCTCCGGCTCCGATCAGGAGCGCGGAGACGTTCATACGCAGATGGCGACCTGCGCTTCTGTCGGTCGGGTCTGCAACCGAGGAGGACCGCATGAAGAAACGAGCTCTGGGTCTGATCGTGTCTGTGGCGATCGCGGGATCGTTCGCAGCCGCACCAGTGTCCGCCCAAGATGAGTTGACGATCGCCTCGTCGATGCCGGCGCTGGAATTCCCGTTCTTCGTCCACATGCAGAAGGAGCTGCGAGCCGAAGCCGAGGCGCTCGGCGGGATCACCTTGATCGAGACCGACGGCGAGAACAGCGCTCCCAAGCAGACCGCTGATGTCGAGGCCGCCATCATCCAGGGCGTCGACGGCATCATCATCAGCCCCATCGACACCGTGGCCATGGCCCCGGTGCTCCAGCAGGCTGTCGAGGCCGAGATCCCGGTCATCACCATCGACCGCCGCGTCGACGGTGTCGAAGGCATCCTGAGCCACGTCGGCGCCGACAACGTGATCGGCGGCGAGGCCCAGGGACAGCTGATCATCGACAGCTTCCCCGATGGCGCCACCATCGTGAACCTTCAGGGTCAGCCTGGCTCCAGCCCGGCCATCGACCGCAACGCCGGCATGCACAACGTGATCGACCCCGTCATCGAGGCGTATCCGATCATCGCCGAGCAGACCGCGAACTTCTCGCGGACCGAGGCCGTGACCGTCACCGAGGCCATCCTCGCCGGTCTCGACGCGCCGCCTGACGTGATCGTTGCCGCGAACGACGACATGGCGCTGGGTGCGCTGCAGGTGGTCACGGAGCAGGGGCTCGACATCGGGGTCATCGGTTTCGATGCGCTCCCCGAAGCCCTGGGCAGCGTGCGCGACGGCGGCCTCCTGGCCACCATCGAGCAGTTCCCGGGTGGTCAGAGCCGTGGCGCGACCCAGGCCCTGGTGAGCTACCTGCGAGACGGCGTGGAGCCTGAGGCGGTCACGCTTCTGAGCCCCATCGCCATCACTACGGAGAACATCGACCAGGGCGAGCGCCTGGGCGAGCTCGAGTAGACGCGATCGTAGGCAACGTCATCTGACGATGCTGCGGCGGGCCGGGACTCCGGCCCGCCGTCTTCCTATCTCACCGGGGCGGAGTATCGCTATGGGGACGGTTCGCTAGATCATGACCGAAGGTCACCTGCC
>CAYZDQ010000227.1:0-4871 GCA_964476955.1 uncultured Anaerolineaceae bacterium | reverse complement strand
GATGACGACCAGCACCGAGGAGAGCACCAGGATCGACGCCATCACCAGGCCCACCTTGCCGGGTGCGCTGGCCCAGATCTGGCGCAGGATGCCGCGCCGCTTCACTGGTAGCGCACCCGCGGGTCGAGGAAGACGTAGAGGATTTCCAGCACGAGGCGCGCGGCCACGTAGATGAGCGTGAACATGAACGTGAGGCCGATGATGATCGACTCATCGGGCTGGCCGGAGAAGGTCTTGAAGTAGAGCTGGCCCATGCCTTCCCAGGCGAAGACGGTCTCGATGAGGATGGAGCCACCGAGCGTGGCTGCGAGACCGAGGATGAGGCCGGTCACGATCGGCGGCGCGGCCACGCGCAGGATGTGGCGTCGGCGGATGATGCTCTCGGGCAGGCCCTTGGCCCGGGCCACGGTCACGTGGTCCTGGAGCGCCACGTTGAGCGTCATCGTGCGGATGACGTAGATGGACGGGCCGATGCTCACCAGCACCAGCGTGAGGATGGGCAGCAGTGCGTGCCAGGCGAGGTCCAGGAAGGAGGCGATCGCGCCTTCCGGCGGTGGCGTGGAATACATGCCCCCCGATGGCAGGATCCGTAACCAGAAGCTGAATACGAGGATGAGCAGGATGCCGGCCCACCAGGCCGGCAGGCCGTTGGTGACGGCCGCCACGTAGCTGACGAAGCGGTCCGCGCGGGAGCCGGGGCGTGTCGAGAGCCAGACGCCCACGGTCAGGCCGATGACGGCGTTGATGATCAGGGCTGTCGTGAGCAGCATGATCGTGCGCGGCAGGCGCTCGAGGATGATGTCCGCCACGCTGTTGGAGCCGTCGGCCGCGCGGATCGAGCGGGCCTCGCCCAGGTCGAAGACGATGACCTGCGCCACCACCGCCGGCAGGCGTTCGTACCAGGCCTGGTCGAGGCCATAGGACGCCTCCAGCTCCGCGCGCTGGGCCTCGATGATCTCCTCCACCCGGTCGGGATCGGTGATGGTCTCCGACAGCCCGGTGCGCATCACGCGCAGCTCCTCGCCCACCTGCGCCTGCAGGATGCGGTCGGAGTAGCCGGTGGCACCGAGGGTGAGCACCAGCAACGTGAGCACGATGATGAGCACCGCGCCCAGGCTGGCGGCACGGACGAGGATGGGACGCAGCAGCGATGAGCTCACGTGCCCGGCCGGCCCTCCTCGTGTGCGGCTATGTGGTCGCCCCCAAGGTTAGGGGAGCACCTCCAGGTCGATGCGACGCTCGTTGATCAGGGCCAGCGAGTCGCTCTCGGCCGCGAGGTACAGCTCGTAGAAGCCGGGGAAGAGCGTGGCCGTGACGTTGCCCGGCACGGTCACCGTGAAGGTGCCGTCAGCGCCAGCCTCTGCGCTGCCGGCATCCACGACCTCGCCCAGGGCCGGGTCCAGCAGCAGATAGCGCAGCCCGACCGTGCCGGGCCCCACCACCGAGGCTGTGACTACGGCATCCTCCCCGGGCATGACGAGATCGGACGTGACCTCCTCGATGGCCAGAGTGGGTGGGTCGCCGCGATAGAAGTCGCCCGGCTTGAAGGGGTAGCTCGGATCGCGGAAGGCGACCAGCTCGGCGAACTGTGCCGGCGGGTCGAACGCTTCGAGGTAGAACGGGCCCTGGCTGATGACCAGGTGCTCCTTCTCGTCGAACCAGTCGCGAGCGGCCTCGTAGCGGGCCACCGCCTCCTTGGGCGTGACCAGCGTGCGATCGCCGAACTCGAAGACGCCGGCCGGCACGCGTTCCTCGCGTTCGAGGGTGCGCAGCGTGCGATCCACGAGGCCCGCGTCGCGCTCGAGCACGAGGCTGAGCCAGGGCACGCTGAAGCGGCCGGCGGCGGTGTCGCTGTAGGCGGCACGTCGCTCCTCGAAGACGAGCTCGTCCATGGCTGCCTTGAGCTCCCAGGGCATATCGAAGCTGACCGGGCTGGCGTAGGCGCCGATGTGGTCCTCATCGAAGTGCCAGTAGTCGACGTAGACCTCCAGCCGATCGTCCTCGGTCAGGCGGTAGCCCTTGAACGTCTCGAGGATGGGTCGCGAGGTCACCGCCAGGGCGGTCTCGATGCGCACCTTCTCAGGGTCGTAGGCCAGCTCGGAGCCCTGGGCGATCGAGTAGACCGCATCAGCGAGGGTGATGGGCTGGCCGTGATGCCAGACCGCGTCGGTGTACCTGGAGTAGTCGAAGGTGGCCTTGCTCACCGCCGTCGTGCCCGGATCGACCGGAGTCCAGGTCTTGGACTCCACATCCCAGGTGACCGCGTCGGCAGGCACTTCGAGCGTCCCGTCGGGACCGGCCGTCACCACCTCGTAGCTGGCCCGGAAGGGCTGGGGGATGCCGGTGAAGGCGTCGTTCCACAGCGCCGGGTCAGCCAGGTTGCGCCAGAGGTCCACGGCGTAGACGTCACCGAGGCCGCCGATCGGGTTGTACGTCGTGCGCTCGGTCCAGACCCACTGGTGGCCCACGCGGACGTCACCCGAGTCAGGCACGTAGGCCTCGCGCAGCGCCCACGGGTTGCGCGGGCCGGCCACGATGTCGCGCGTCAGACCCTCGAGCGAGTCGAGCGCGGGGAAGCTGTTGTCGACAGTGGCCAGCCAGATGCGGATCGACTCATCCAGACCGGCGGCGGTCATCGTGCGGTAGATCTCGTTGCGCTCTTCGAGGCTGTCGAACTCGCCGCGATAGAGCGTCTGGCCGAGGGTGTCGAGCTCACCTTGCCCGATCGTCTGGCCGAGGACCTCCAGCTCGTCGTTCTGGTACTGCCAGAAGCCTTCCTCGCGCCAGCCGGGCATCTGGCCCAGCCAGGGGGCGATGTAGGCGTTGACCGCGCCCACGTCGTAGCGGCGTGGAGCGCTGCGACCCCAGCCCTCCGTGTAGAGGTGCCACTCGAAGGCGGCCGGATCGCTGGCGTAGACCTTCTGCAGGGCCGGGGCGAACTGGTCGTAGGTGATGGCCACGTTGAAGCCGGCGGCCTCCAGCTCCGCCCGCACGAGGTCGGCGATGTCGCGTCGCTCGTCCTCCACGCGGCCGATGAGCTTGAGCCGTACCGGCTCGCCATCGTGGTGCCACTTCTCGTCCACCAGCTCCGCGCCGGCTTCCTTCATGGCCTCCCTGATGAGCTCCCGCGCCAGCTCGGGGTCGTAGCTGATGCCTGAGCCACGGTCGATGTCATAGATGGTCAGGAAGTCGGGATCGGAGGGACCCACGTGCGTGAGCTGCGGCTCGCCGGCGCCCTGGTAGATGTCCTGGGCGATGGCCTCGCGGTTGACCAGGAACTGCATCGCCTGGCGGATGGCCTTGATGGAGAAGGGGTTGAACTCGCCTTCACGCTCGGCCGGATTGAGGATGAGCGAGACCTGCGTGGCCGGGGCGTCGATGAGCTCCACGCCCTCGGTGCCGCGCAGGTCCTGTGCCGCTTCGGTCTTGAGGCCGAACAGGTACAGGTCCATGTTCCCGGCCTCGATGTCGAGCGGCGCGCGATCGACGAAGAAGCTGTTGTACAGCAGCCGGTCCGCGGCCGGTCCGGGCTGGTCATGCGGTGGTGCGGGGGCTTCGTCCTGGGCCAGGGCGGCGGCCGGCAGGAGGCTGCCGGCAAGGGCCATCGACAGTGCGATCGACCCGGCTTGCCGCACGCTGGTGCGTCCGGTCATGGCCTACTCCTCGTCGCTGTCGGTGGCCGGGGACTCGAGACCGTCGATGCGCTCGCCCAGGTCCTCGATGAGGTCGGCGATGTTGCCGAAGCCGAACTCGGTGAAGAACGAGGTGCTGGCGCCGTTGCCCGACTCGTCGAAGACGGTGATGGTCTGGCTGCCCTCGCTGGTGATGGGCATGTAGATGCGCGCCGTGAACTCGCCGTCGAGGTTCGTGCGCAGGCGGCTGATGGTGCTGTCCCCGAGCTGTACGAAGACGCCCATGTCGGGCTGGAAGGCGAAGCCCTGCAGCGTCACCTCCTGGCCGCCGGGACCAGATGGCGGGCTGATGAAGATCTCGGGTGAGTCGACCGCCTCGGTGCGAGC
Organism: uncultured Anaerolineaceae bacterium; assembly: GCA_964476955.1. Taxonomy (GTDB): domain Bacteria; phylum Chloroflexota; class Limnocylindria; order Limnocylindrales; family CSP1-4; genus JAFMJV01. The sequence goes on along the minus strand of CAYZDQ010000227.1, from coordinate 852 downwards.
CACGGCCACCTTCTGGTTGATGGGACCGAACTCGCCCAGGCGGGCGTCCGGCCAGGCCATGTGCACGTCGTCCTCGGTGACCGTGAGGCTGAAGTAGTCGCCGATGAACAGGCCCCGCGGGAAGGCGTAGTTGGGGTTGCTGGCGAAGTCGCTGACACGCGTGTCGCCCACCGACAGGCCCAGCTCCTCGTTGGTGAAGCCGAAGCTGCTGCCCTGGTCGTCCGAGCGCGTGTAGTAGATGTGATAGCGGCTGTGGGCCACGTTGTCGCGGAAGTCACCCCACATCGCGTGCACGGCCCCATCGGGGCCGACGTCGATGGAGGGGAACATCTGGACGTGGTCGGTGTCGTCGTCGTTGAGCACCTTCGCGCGGCTCCAGGTGAGGCCGTCGTCGAGCGAGGTCGTGAGGAAGACGTCGCCGTCGTCATTGGGCTTGTCCGAGGGCCGGCCCACGTAGGCGATGTAGACCTCGCCCTCCGGGCCGGTCGCGATCTGCGGGAAGGCCGAGGCCCAGAAGCGGAAGTTGTTCGTGCGCGGGCGGAACTCGGGCTCGTTGAAGACCGCGGCCACGACCGGGCTGGACCACGTCTCCCCGCCGTCCGACGAGCTGGCCACGTGGATCTCGCCGATGCCCTCCTGGGAGTCGTCATCGGTGCTGTCCATCCAGGCCACGTGCACGGTCCCGTCGGGGGCCACGTCGGGCTGGCTGCCCTGCACCACGCGCAGCGTGCCGAACACGCCGCTGGCGCCGCTGTCGTCACCGGTCTGGCCGTACGAGCGACGTACCACCGGGCTGACGGCCACGGGGTCGGTCCAGGTGCAGCCGCCGTCCTCCGACTTGACCAATTCGAT
>CAYZDQ010000226.1:0-4873 GCA_964476955.1 uncultured Anaerolineaceae bacterium | reverse complement strand
AGCAGAAACGCTTTAGCGGCTACCCTTGGAGCCGGCGCTGCTTCCGCACGCCTGCCCACCCAGAGGTGAATTCGTGACGGGCGAGCCCGCACCCATCCCAGCTACCGCACCCCAGACACCCGAGGCCGCCGAGCAGCCGAGCACACGCTCGCGTGTGAAGGACGCGATCGTCGAGATCGCCACCACCGTCGGCCTGGCGGTCATCCTCTACCTGATCATCACCACGTTCTTGGTGCAGACGTTCCGAGTCGAGCAGACCTCGATGCAGAACACGCTGCAGCCCGGCGAGCACCTGCTCATCGACAAGATCACGCCGCGATTCGACGACTACTCGCGCGGCGACGTGATCGTCTTCCACCCCCAGGGCCAGACCGACCAGACGCCCTACATCAAGCGCGTCATCGGTGTAGGTGGCGACCACATCGAGATCGCCGAGGGCCTGGTCTGGGTCAATGGCGTCGCGCTCGACGAGTTCGCCTACACCTACCCGGCACTCGGCGAGAACGAGCCCACCTTCCCCACGCCGCTGCGGGGAACGAGCGCGTGGGATGTGCCGGACGGGCAGCTCTTCGTGCTCGGCGATCACCGCCAGGCCTCAACCGACTCGCGACGCGACAGCGTCGGCCTGGTCGATGTCGATCACGTGGTCGGACGCGCCTGGCTGCGGTTCTTCCCGCTCAACACCCTGGGCATCCTGCCCACGCCCGAGTACCCAGAGCTCGACGCCGCCTGAGGCGGCTGCTGCTCAGGCCCCGAGCGGCCCCGCGACCTCGTCGCTCCAGGAGTACTGGGGCTCATAGCCGAGCACCGCGCGCGCGCGCTCGATCGACAGCAGCGTCTCGCGGCCGTGCAGCTCCCGCGTGAGCGGTACCTCCGGATAGGCCTCTGCCATGAGGCTGGCGCTGTCGCGCGTCATGCAGTTGTCAGCCGCGGCGATGATGGCGATCTCGTGGCCCTCCACGGCCGCGGTGAGGCTCAGCTGGCATGCCGCGGCCACGTCACGCGCGTCGACATAGCCCCACAGGTTCCACTTGCGGATAGTGGCGTCGTCCCAGTAGCCGGGGAACGCCGCGTAGTCCTCCGGCTCCATGATGTTGGAGATCCTGAGGCCCACGTGCGGCGTGCCGGTGCGACGCACGAACTGGTCGGCGATGGTCTCACCTGCCAGCTTGGACAACGAGTAGGACGACTCCGGGCGAGGGGGATGGCCCTCATCGATGGGTGCGTATGCCGGCGGGTCGTCGAAGGGCAGACCCAGCACGGTCTCGCTCGAGGCATAGACGACGCGCGACAGCCGGTGGGCCTCAGCCGCCGCGAAGACGTTGTAGGTCGAGAGCATGTTGATGCGGAACGTCTCCGAGGCCGGACGGACCTCGGGTGCCGGGATGGCAGCGAGATGCACGATCGCGTCTGCACCGGCGAGGGCGTCGAAGCATTGGCCGGGATCGGTCAGGTCCGCGGTCAGGCACAAGCCGTGCGCGCTGCCGTCGTGCTTCCAGTCCACGTTGAGCACGTCGTACCCGGCTGCACGCAGGTGGTCGACGGTGCCACGGCCGGCCTTGCCGCTACCGCCGGTGACGACGACCTTCACGACGTTTCCTCCGGGCACGGCTCACGGAGCTGGGTCTCGAGCGCATCCATGGCCTCGCCCCCCGTGGCAATGGCCTCGCACATCGTCTTGGTGGTGGGCGTGGGCGTCGGCTCGGCGCCGGCCGAGGGCGCGGCAGAAGCCTCGTCCGATGTGGCGATCTGGCAGGCCGCGAGCGGGAACGCACCGGTGAGGATGATCGAGGCAAGACGCAGGACCGAAACGCGTGAGGTGCCGATGGTGCTCATGTCCACAGTATGCGCGGTCGCCTCGTGTGTCCGAGCGCGGACCGTGCTGACGATGACCCGGCCGCCCGCGTGACCAGCTGACTGATCAGGCTTCGAGAGGTGCGTCCTCTGCTGACGGGTCCGCCGTGGCGGTGCCACCGAGGACCCGGCGCAGGGCCTTGGCCATGACCGCCGGCTGCTCGCCATCGGGGTCGAGCGCGCGGTTCATGAGCAGGCCGGTGACGAGGGCGTCGAAGACGACGGCCAGCTCCCGGCCGGTCAGCCCCGGTTGGGCACCGGTCCGTTCGATCTTCGCGTCGAAGGCTGCCCCGACCTCATCGGTCATCTGCCGCAGGATCTCGCGCAGGCTCTCGTCGCGCACGGCGGCCAGCCAGAACTCGACCATCAGCGTCTGTGTCTCCTGGTCGGACTCGGGAGCGGCCAACAGCTCCGCGGCCACATCGGGCAGCAGCTCCAGCGGGACCGTCTCCACGGTCTGGGTCAGAGCAGCCCTGAAGCGTCCGGTCTCGCGTTCCAGCAGTGCCCGAAAGAGGTCCGACTTGCGGGTGAAGTTGGAATAGACCGCGCCCTTGGTGAAGCCGGCCGCGTCGGCCACGTCGTCGAGCGAGGCGCCGTGGTAGCCCTTCTCGGCGAAGACATCGATGGCCGCATCGAGCAGCAGCTCACGCGTCATCTCCTTGCGCTGGGCTCTGGACATGCGGCCGCTCCCGGACCCGCTCCGCTCGGCACTCGGGTCTGGCTCCCAGATCTCGTTGAGGGCACCACGGACCTCGGCCATGGCTTCGCGCAGGGCCTCGCCCGTCTCGCGTCGGGCAGCCCCGAGCTCGATGCGCACCTCTGTCGCGGCCGCGCGTGTCTCGCGCCGGATGTCAGCGGCAGCGTCCCTGATGACCTTGTTGGCCTTCGTCTGCTTCGGCATGTGGCTCAGGATACCACTTGGTATTCAGATACCGTAAGGTATTGACATTCTGCTCAGTATGTGGATACTGACAGGTATCCGGAGCCCGACGCCGGAAAAGGAACGAGGACGGGGAACCATGCTGCTGGAGATCCACGACATCAGGAAGACCTATCGGAGACGCTGGCGGCGCGGCGAAGGGGTGCGTGCCAACGACGGCATCACACTGCAAGCCGACGCCGGTCAGGTCTACGGCCTGCTGGGCCACAACGGCTCCGGCAAGACCACACTCGTGAACCAGGTGATCGGGCTGCTCAAGCCTGACATCGGCTCGATCCACGTCGACGGCGTCGATCTCATCGCCCACCCGTCTCACGCACGCGCGGTGTGCTCCCTCCAGCCACAGTCGCAGCTGCCGATCACGGGTCTGAAGCCACGCCAGGCCATCGATCTCATCGGCCGCATCCGCGGTGGAGGGAAGGCGGCCGTGCAGGCACGCCGGGAGTACCTCGTGGAGATGCTCGACATCGGCGAGTGGCTCGAGACCGACGGCGAGAAGCTCTCCGGCGGCGTCAAGCGGCTGGTCTCCTTCGCCATGGCCGCGGTCGTGCCCGGACGCGTGGTCATCCTCGACGAACCGACCAACGACGTCGACCCGCTGCGTCGGCGCCTGCTCTGGGACGCGGTCCGGGCACTGGCCGATGAGGGCAACACCGTGCTGCTGGTGACCCACAACGTGGTCGAGGCCGAGCGCGCGGTCGACCGCCTCGCGGTGCTCGACGCCGGGCGGGTGGTGGCCGAGGGCACTCCGACCCAGCTGAAGGCCGGTCTGGAGCAGGAGCTCCGTCTCGATCTCTCGCTCGAACCCGGACAGGAGGCGCCGCCTGCGGCCTCGTTCGTTCTGCGTTATGTCCCCAATGGCACTCGCGCTCGCGCCATCGTCGACACCGCCCACGCGGCCACAGCCATCGACTGGGCCCAGGCGCTGCGTGCCCGCAGCGTGGTCGGTGAGTTCTCGCTGACCCCGGCCTCGCTCGAGGATGTCTACATCGATCTTGTCTCCGCCAAGCGCACCGACGCCTCGGCCGATGCGCCCACCGCGTCGACCGAGGAGGTCTCCGGTGCACACGCTGCATAGCTACTCGCTGCTCGTCAGACGGCAAACGCTGCGACTCCGATCGTTCATGCCCCTGGCCATCGTGGTGCAGGTCCTCTTCGCCTTCGGGATCGTGGTCGGCTATCCGCTGCTGTTCCCGGAGATCGACGAGATGACGGTGCTGTTCCTGGCTACCGGGGCCCCGGCCATCACGCTCATCACCATGGGGCTCGTGGCGCTGCCGCAGGTCGTGGCTCAAGGCAAGTTGGAGGGCACGCTCGAGTACATGCGCAGCTTGCCGGTGCCGCGGATGGTCTTTCTCATGGCTGACCTCACCGTCTGGCTGGCGATGGTGCTGCCGGGGGTCGTCTTCGCGGTCGCCGTCGGCTCCTGGGCCCTCGATCTGGCGCTCTCGGTGAGCCTGGCCATCGTCCCGGCCGTGCTGCTGGTGGCCACGACCTCGGCTGCTGTCGGTTACGCCATGGCCTCGGTCCTGCCACCCATGATCGCGATACTGCTGACGCAGGTGCTGGTCATCGGGGTGCTCGTCTTCTCACCCATCAACTATCCGGCCGAACGGCTGCCCGAATGGCTGCAAGACGTCCACGCGGTGCTGCCGGTGCAGGCCATGGGCGAGGTCATCCGCGGCTCCCTCGCGACCGACACCTTCACACTCACCGCCGGACCTTTCCTCCTGCTGGGGGTCTGGTGCGTAGCGGCGCTGGGCCTGAGCTACCTCACGTTGCGCCGGCGCGCCTGAGCCCACCGCGCCATGTAGCCTCTCTCCCGTGAACGAAACGAGACTGAACGTCGCGGGGGAGGGGCCTCTCACCTACGGACGTGTCCTGCACCAGGCCCTGGGCATGTTCCGCCGGCACTACTGGCGAGTGGCGCTGGTGGCGCTGCTGCTCTTCGTGCCGCCGCCGCTGTTGGCTGCAGCCCTGCGGGGCCTGCGCGATTCGCTCGAGGCCGATCCGGGCCTGATCCGTTGACGACGCGCGCGGAATCTCCCTAGCCCTGATCACCGAAACTCCCCAGGTGAG